>CAMYNZ010000526.1 GCA_947259865.1 uncultured Desulfobacterales bacterium
ATCTTCGCGAGTCACCTGGTCGTCACACCGCAAAGCATTTCAAATATCTATCGCAAAATTCACATCGCACCACCGGAACGCAATATTTTTTCTCCCGGCAATTCAGTCCCTTTATTTGAGGTTGAAGGGGTTAAGTTCGGTATTCAACTTTGCTATGATGCCCATTTCCCCGAGCTTTCCACCCGTATGGCGGTTGATGGTGCCGATATCATTTTCATGCCTCATGCCTCGCCTCGGGGGACCCCCCCGGGAAAATTCGCCTCATGGCTGCGACACTTGACAGCCAGAGCATTTGACAACGGTATTTTTATTGTGGCCTGCAACCAAAGCGGCGACAATCAAAACGGGCTCGATTTTCCGGGAATCGCAATGGTTATCGGTCCATCTGGAGATGTACTGCAAGACAATATCAGCGGCAAAGAAGCAATGATCGTTGCAGATTTGAAGGCGGATGTTTTGGCTGCAGTCCGGGGTCACCGCATGCGTTACTTTCTACCCAATCGGAGGCCTGAGCTGTACTAATGAGATTGCAAAAGCGGGAACTCTCGACGGCTCGGGTGGCCCGATTTTCAACCTAAAAACCTCTATTGGCCCAAAATAGGTTACAACCAATTATTTTTCCCCAAACACGCCTCATTTTACAAGCAGATTTGAAAATCTGATTATCCGGTCAAAAAAGTCTTCTCGCAGCAAATTTTCCGACAACATCCCTTCATAGATTAATTTTGATTTTAGTGTCAATAATTTTAATCGATTTTATTACACCAAAATTCAATATATCTAAATTAGTGTAATATTTCTTACGGACTATTTTTTCACGAAAATGCTTTATTTTTATTTTAGTGGTTGTGGGGCCGTCCGGTAAAATTCTGGGAAAGGACACCACCGGCTGTAAGGGCATGCTGGTGGCAGATCTGAAGACCGATGATTTATCCACAGCCAGGGATCACCAAATGGGTTAATTTCTTCCCAACAGGCGGCCGGAACTGTATGAATAGCATCGCTAACCGAAAACCCGGTGAAGGGTGCGCGATAGTTTAATTTTAGCAAACAATTTTACTTTGTGTCTTTGTGCCTTTGTGGCTAATTTTCCGGTTTAGGTTCAGCCGGGCACCCTATTTCCCGGGGGGTTTAACCCGAAAAAATAAGCTGTAAAGTGCCGGAACATAGTTTAGCGTAAATAAACTGCCGATGCCCAGACCGAAGAACATGATGGATGCCATGCCGTAAAAGAGCGGATCATGATTGATGATCAGCGGCGTGAATCCAAGCATGGTGGTTGAAACCGAAAGCAGGATCGGTCGGAATCGGCTGAGGGCCGAATTGACAACCGCATCATAGGGTGTCTGTCCGTCACGCTGGTTCTCCTCAATTTTATCGATCATCACGATCCCGTTGTTCACAATTGATCCGGCCAGGGCCAAAAACCCGAGGATGACCATAAATCCAAAATCGGCCTGCATCGCCAGCAGACCGACGACGGATCCGACCAGGACCAGCGGCATCGTCAGAATAATGATGGCGGCCCGCCGGATGGAATTAAACTGCCAGACCAGCAAAAACACAATGCCGCCCAAACAGGGCAGCATCCACTTCACCAGGTTCTTCATGGCCGTGGCAGAGTCCTCCAGTTCGCCCCCCATTTCCCAGTAGTGGTTTTTGGGAAATTTCATCTCGTCCAGGGTCGACTTAAGGGCCGCGAAGATCTCGGAAGCCTTCAGCACCTGGTTCTTGGCGCTGACGGTGATGGTGCGCGCCTGATTGTAACGCACGATACGGTCCAGCTCACCTCTGAAATACAGATCGGCAACCTGGTTGAGCGGCACGTTGTCGCCGGATGAAGAATAGATGCCAAGGGTGGGCAGGCTGTCAGGAGAATCCCGTTCAGCCTTGACACCGCGCCCGACGATCGGGATCTGAACATTACCCTGGTGGTAATCGGTTGACGTCGTACCGTCGATAAAAAATTCCAGGGTATCGGCCACATCCTGGGATGTCACTCCGGCGCGGCGGGCGCGGTTCTGATCAACATCAATCATGGCCGTAAACACCCGGTTGTTCCAATCCTGTTTAATATCCAGGCTGCCGGGTATCTTCCTAAGCGCGGCCATCAATTGCTCGGCCTGCTCCTGCAACACCTCGATGCCGGGGCCGCTGAGCCGGATTTCCATCAAACCGGTTTCAGTGCCTCCCAGCCACATGGACTTAACCCTGCCGCGCACATTGGGAAAATTATTCAGCAGGTATTGGCTCGTCCGCGTGACAAGTTCAGGCACCTGCTTGTTTGTCTCGGTATTGACGATTAAAAATGCGGTGAACGGATCCGGATCCATCGGCGACAGTGAAAGGAAAAAACGCGGCCCGCCGTTTCCGACATAGCCAATTGTTCCGGTGATTTCCGGGTTTTCCTTTTTATCCTGCAGCCAGACGCTAAGTTCCCTCACGGTCCGGTCGGTCTCCTCGATGCGCGTTCCGGCGGGAAGGTCAAGATAA
>CAMYNZ010000527.1 GCA_947259865.1 uncultured Desulfobacterales bacterium
AAAATAACAAATCCCAAATAACAAACAAATCACAATGACCAAAATACCAAATTCAAAACGTCGTGATCGGCTACATGTATCTAATCGAAGCCGTTTGGGTCATTGAAATTTTGAATTTGTGATTTATTTGTGATTTGGTGCTTGGTATTTGGGATTTAAAGCGTTGAATGCTTTAAACGATAAGGTGCAAAAGCAGGTTGAAAAAATGAGAAATAATGTAGCTGTAATAATTCTTGCCGCTGGCATGGGCACCCGCATGAAATCTGACAAAGCCAAGGTCCTGCATGAAATAACCGATCAACCCATGATCGTCTATGTAGTTGAAACTGCAAGAAAAGTTGCCGGTGATAGTGTGATTGTGGTCGTTGGACACCAAGCCCAAAAGGTTCGGGAATGCCTGTCTGGTTTCGATGAATTAATATTCGCCCATCAGGATAAACAGCTCGGCACAGGCCATGCCGTGCTATGCGCCTTACCCCAGATACCGGATCATTGTGAAGAAGTGGTCATATTATGCGGTGATGTGCCCCTTATTCAATCCGAAACCATAATCGATCTTGTAACGGACCACCTGGAACATACCCGTGATATTTCGCTTCTGGCAGTTGAATTGGACCACCCCCATGGCTATGGCCGGGTTGTGCTGGACAATAACCGGTCGATTACCGCGATCATTGAAGAAGCCGATGCTACAACGGAGCAAAAGACGATTAGACTGGTAAATACCGGCATTTATTGTATCAAAAAAGAATTTTTGCTGGAGGCCCTGCCGAAAATCAAATCCGACAACGCCCAGGGCGAATTATACCTGACCGATGTTATGGCGATTGCATACCGCGGCAAAAAGAGAATAGGGGTCCAAATCGGTACTGATTATCAGCAAATCCTGGGCGTCAATACCTGTCAGGACCTGGAATTGGTGGAAGAGATCATGAAAAATCGGGCACGGATTATCCCTTGACTTTTGGATATATTACAGATTATATTAGATTTAATTTATAGTGAGGTATGGAATTTGAATGATGCGTTAGTCTTCAGACAATTTGAAGAGATCGAACGAAAAGTTGAAAGATTAATCGACATTTGCAAAGCCCACGAGGCAACTAATTTAGAACTTAAGTTAAAAATTAAAAGTTTAGAGGAGGAGATTCAAGGTAAGGTTGAGGCGGAAAGAAGTTACGCTGAGGATAAGGCCTTGATCCGATCAAAAATTGACGGTTTGCTTGTCCGAATAGATGAGATGATTACCGAGTAATCTCGTCGATGGGCGGCACGGTATGGGTACCGGAAGGGAAAAAGTCAATAGCCATTGGAAGAAACTGTTACCATAGAGCTTTTTGGACAACCGCATACGTTTAAAGCCAATTTGGAAGTAGGCAAGGTTAAGGAGGTTGCTGATTTACTGGTCAAAGAAGTGGCACACGTTGAAAATCAGCAATCCGGTCAAGCACCAAATATTTCGAAATTAGCCATTTTAATGTTAGCTGCACTGAATATTGCCAATGAACATATGGAATTGAAGAGAAATTATACTGAGTTGTTGCATGACGTTACAAATCGATCTGCGAAATTGATTCAAACATTGGATAACAGTTTGCAGTGATGGGAATTCCAGATTAATGATTACATTTGAACCTATGTGATCCATAAAAAAGCGAAAATACCTTTCCGATACCTATATCAGCATAGCTAATCCGATTCTATCAGCGGTCTTTCCGGGATCCATCTAGAGTTTTATAGGTGATGGAAGTTAAACAACAGGCAATAATCTGTTGCCCCTGCCGTGCGCGTGATTGGAAGATATTCTTTGATCCAACAGCTATTACGATGGGAGCCTTCCCTGGCTTTGGTGTGCATGTTCTGCTGGTTCAGAAAAGCCTAAAGAAGCTAAACGGTGCCCACTTTGAACCCCAGGTTCAAAGACCTGCCAACACGGCATTGCGCGGGGGTTCTCCCTTTCCCGGAATCCGCTTGATGGCAGGATGATATCAGCGGCACTTCCCTCATTTTACGTCCACAGATACCTTATCCCCCGATTTTCTTTACGTATCGATTTGATAAAATTGGTGATCAAAGCGATGACAACTGTTCTTTGATAGCCGGGGAGAAATATAATGAATGATTATAGTATAATGATCGGCATCGGGTGCTTCCTTGCCGGTTTGTTGATCGCCTACTGGGTCAAAAGCAGAATCACGACCCAGAAAATAAGGGCAGCTGAAGGAGAGGCCGCCCGGTTCGCCGAAGATGCCAGGAAAAAGGCGGAAGCGCTCCTGAGAGAAGCCGATTTGGAGGTAAAAGACAGACTTTTTAAATTAAAAAGTGAGTTTGATGCCGAAACCAAAGAAACCCGGGCGGAGCTCAAAAAGAAAGAAGCCCGGTCGATGCACAAAGAAGAGAGTATTGACCGCAAGTCTGAGCAGTTGGAACGTCGGGAGCGCGAGCAATCGCGCAAGGAGCGACACCTGACCAAGCGTGAGGGCAAGCTCGA
>CAMYNZ010000528.1 GCA_947259865.1 uncultured Desulfobacterales bacterium
AAATTCTTCACATATAAAAATTTTATATGACATCTATCACATGCAAATTATGGAAGGCAATATTATCAACACGTTGAAAGCATATATCGACGTTATCGGTTACATTCATATCGCTGATGTTCCGGGCAGACATGAACCCGGAACCGGTGAAATTAATTTTAGCAACGTTATCAAAACGCTGAAAAAGCGAAAGTATGATGGAATCATCGGTTTTGAATTGACGCCATTGCATAATTCAACAGATGCAGTTCGAAGAATCATAGATCTTTAGTACAAAGCGAATATCATGAACGTCATGACACGTGCAGATTTTCAGAAATTTGACCGCCAAGATCAACTGGCTGCTTTTCGAAAGGAATTTTTTATCCCGCCGGATGTGATCTACATGGACGGCAATTCACTGGGTGCCATGCCAAAGGCCGTCGCCGGGAGCGTGCGCGAGGTGACAGAAAAGGAATGGGGGCAGGCGCTTATCAAATGCTGGAATACCGCCGACTGGTTCAATGCCCCGCGCCGACATTTCCAAAATCAGGGAAAAATCCCAAAAAATGGGTGATGTCTTCATCACCCTGGCTGAGCAGAACTGCGGTGAATACGGCTTTGGCATTGCAAGTCCCCGCAATGCAGACAATCGCGGCAGCCAGGTCTCTCTGACCCACCCGAACGGTTATGCCATCATGCAGGCCTTGATTGAACGGGGCGTGATCGGTGATTTTCGCACCCCGGATATCCTGTGCTTTGGTTTCACGCCGCTTTATCTCAGATATGTGGATTTGTGGGATGCCGTCGATATCCTGGCGGATTTGTTGAACATCTGAATTTTTAGCCTTATAAAAGCATCATTAAAAACAATATCAAGACACTACCCGGAAAAACAAGCAATGCGATCGCCCAATCTGACCAGGAGGTGGGTTCTACCTCTCTTTTCTTTTTGAGCGATTCGTCGAGATGTGCCTGGTTTTTTCTGACAAAGTCCGTTGCATAATGCGGCATGACCTGATCTGCCATATATCGCTTGAAATCCTTTTCGATTCTATCGTCGGATACCGGCCAGTTTTCTGCGGATTTGTGGAATAAATCATATTCATTGCGGCCGGTTTCCAGAGAAATGTTGTAAAGCGTATTCTCTTTTGCAGCCTGTTCAACCTGGCTGTCCTTTTGAAACTTCCGATAAAGGGCCCAAAACAGGTATCCCACCAGCAACAGCGCGCAGATCCCGGCAATCAAATCTTTTTCAGGTGCATAGCGGGGGCCGTATTCAACATCGTTGGCGATATGTGACCCGGGCATCTGAGAATAGGTGATAGCATTGGGGTTCTGGTCTGCTGGGTTGAAAAAATAAAAAGCAGCCATTCCCAGCAGCGCCAGCGCAACAATGGATTTGGCAGCGAAAACCAATCGTTTTTTATCCATATCATCACCTTCCTTGGCTGTGGCAGGAAGCGTTTTTTAAGTTTCTTAAAATATGCTTGTCATTATCCCGGTTTTTGTCAACCTTTAGAGGCCGCGGGCGACCCCGGTTCTATATCATATTGAAGCTGAACTCCCGTATTATAAGGGCTTCTGGACCCGCGCCCCGAAAAAGTCTGCCATCGATCCCCGAATTCCGCACCTTTCGTTCAACGAGTTTTTTCCTTGACAAAGTCCGGGAGACTTTCTATAAATATTTTCATGTGGCTACTTTGTAGCTAAATTGTAGTTAATTTATAGCCTAAAACAGGCCGCATGGAGCGTCCGTAAAATCATCTCCTGAATTTTGCGCGCGTCCGAGGCTTTCATGTGCAAGATTCAGGTTTAAACAAATTCGATGTTTTTCAGAGCCAGTGTCTGGTCGATCAAAAAAATGCCAGTGATTCAGGTAATTTAGAAGGGGAAAAATAATGAGGTACGCAGAGACAGGGTTTAATTTAGAAATTGATCTATCTCGCGGAAGCATTGAGAGGGTAGAAACTGACCCAGGACTAACCGAACTGCACCTGGGGGGTCAGGGGACTGCCGCGAAGATACAATGGGATCGGGTTCCGCCTGAAGTTGAGCCCTTTTCTCCCGATAATCTACTCATATTCAGCGCCGGTATTTTAATTTCCACACCGGTTCCCGGTGCCAATCGTACCGCCGTTGATACCTTTTCTCCCCAGACCAATCTGTATTCACATTCATTGTTTGGCGGATTTTTTGGACCGGAACTCAAACATGCCGGTTACGACAAAATCGTCATTCGCGGCAAGGCCTCCGACCTGGTTTATTTGTGGATACACAATGACAAGGTAGAAATACGCGATGCCGGCCATCTCCGGGGCAAGGGTGCCCTGGAAGCCGGGGAAATCATTAAAGAGGAGTTGAACGAATCCGAAGCCCAGGTGGCCGCTATCGGCCTGGCCGCTGAAAACAGGGTCTATCTGTCCACCATCGAACACGCCAACTCCAGCGCCTCTCGCGGGGTTGGGGTGATCATGGGAGATAAAAAGTTAAAGGCGATCGCTGTT
>CAMYNZ010000529.1 GCA_947259865.1 uncultured Desulfobacterales bacterium
CCTCAGAAAGTCGACGTGGGTAGACTTGAAAATTTTGGCGCAAGGGGGAATATCGTCAACCTTTTGAGCGACGAGGTCGTTTCCACAGAAAGCGACCTGACGGTCGAAACCTATGGCGCCGTATGGCTCGATGTTTCATAAAATGCGTTACAAAATCGCACCACATCAATCCCATATTTTCGGCATATTCATTTTGAGGAGGTAGAAATACATGCCAAAAATTAAAAAAAATACTTCTAAATTTATCAAGCGTTCATCCAAAAAAGCCGGCATGTCCCCGGGAACGCTCGTGCATGTCGGAGAACAGAAGATAGATAAGGCCAGGATCACTGCTGTTAACTACGATCAGGATCGTTTGGAAGAAAAGGAATTAATCCGCATTGAAGATTCTTTTGCCTACAAAGACTCACCACCGGTCAGCTGGATCAATATCGACGGGCTGCATGATGTTGAGTTGATTGAAAAAGTTGGCACGCATTTCAACATCCACTCGTTGACTCTGGAAGATATTGTGCATACCGGCCAGCGGCCGAAGGTCGAAGATTTCGAAGACTACATTTATCTGGTTTTTAAAATGCTGAAGTTTGACGAAACGACCGGCCATATTGCCTCCGAGCAGGTTAGCCTGATTCTGGGATCGCGTTATCTGATATCGTTCCAGGAAGCCGAGGGCGATGTCTTCAATTTTGTGCGCGAACGAATCCGCAAGGGGAGGATGCGTATTCGCAAGTCCGGACCGGATTATCTGGCGTATGCGCTGATCGATGCGGCTGTGGACCACTATTTTTTAATTCTTGAAAAAATTGGTGAAAAAGTAGAGCAGTTCGAAGACAGGCTTCACTCGGAACCGACGCCGGAAATTTTGCAAAACATCCATAACTTGAAAAGAGAAATCCTTTATTTCCGCAAACAGGTATGGCCGATCAGGGAGGTCCTGAATACCTGGCAAAAAACCGAATCTGCTTTGGTGCAGGAAACCAACAAAATTTTTATAAGCGATGTTTACGATCACACGATTCAGGTGATCGATACGATCGAATCTTTCCGGGATATTATTTCGGGTATGATGGATTTATACCTATCGACCGTCAGTAACAAAATGAATGAAGTCATGAAAGTATTGACCATCATTGCCACCATATTTATTCCCCTGACATTTGTAGCGGGCATCTATGGGATGAATTTTAAGTTTATGCCGGAGCTGGAGTGGAAATGGTCTTACCTGGTTTTATGGATTTTGCTGATTGTGATTTTTTTAAGTATGTTGTCGTTTTTTAAACGAAAAAAGTGGCTATAAACTAAAAGATCAGATTTCTAAAAAAGCTTGTTCGATTAACCAAACAGCAGAGTATCATTTTTTTGCCATAAATCCGGCTAATAATAAGGAGGGCAGCCATGAGTACCTGGCAGCAGTATTTGCAACAGCTGGGCCTGATCGGTCAGTCCGGAGATGGAGGTCACTCGGGACTGCTGATTGCATCTATAGTGATTTTTATCGTCGGACTGATCGTGCTAGAAATTATTTTTCGGTGGGCGAAACGACGTGTTCAGGCCTCAATTGAAAAAAAGGGACAGGATCCCCGGCTATGGCGGTTAAAAAGCTTCATGCTGCCTCTAAGGCTTGCTGCGACGGCGCTGCTGTTACGGTTAATCGAACCGTTGCTACCCGTTTCTCCCCTATTCATCAAAGTACTTCACAGCATTGGATTGCTACTTATTGTTTTAGCGGCCTTCATTGTCATATATCTGCTAATCGCATGGCTTGACCGACTTCGCCTTGCGCTGCCCGATAATCTTCAGGATCAATTTCCCGAAAACGCGCTGGCTAAGTTGAAAAGTTTTTTAAGGATTTCAGCACTCGTCACGGTGGTTGTCATTTTTCTTTATCGCTTAAAAGGTTTTTTCCCCGAGCAGTTTTTGCAGTATCCTTTCTGGCGGTATTTGTTGGGCTTGGGCGTCATTGGTATTCTTTTTGTAGCCCTGCAGAAAATAAGTAATTTCCTGACTCAAATGACACTGGTACTCAGATCCTCGCAAGAAAATGCCCGTTTGCGAATGGTATTGGAAGCCGCGATCTGGCCGCTCCGCATTTTGCTGATTTCTTTGGCGCTTGTAGCTATTACCGAATTGTTGCGCCTGTCGCCATTCTGGAGCCGAATTTTTGAGACTTCCATTAGCGTGCTGGGCACCCTGGCACTTGTCGTATTCATCTATCGCCTGATTGAATTGCTGGTATATGAGCTTTCGAATTTTGCCCAGCGCGAAGACAATCTTTTGGATCAGACGTTTGTCCAGATGATGCGACTGATCGCCCGAATCATTGTTATCGTTGTCGGCGCAATCTATATGATTCGTGCGGTTTCCGGAAAGCCCCTGAGTGCGCTTCTGGCCGGACTGGGCATTGGCGGGCTAGCGGTGGCGTTGGCAGCCCAGGATACCCTGAAAAATTTTTTCGGCAGCATTATGATTATGCTGGACA
>CAMYNZ010000530.1 GCA_947259865.1 uncultured Desulfobacterales bacterium
CCCGGAACTTCACAGGAGGATTGCACTTTGGCGACATTATCCTGGGGCTTTCCCAGTCCGGTTTCCTCAAACTCCATGCGGCCATACGCCTGGGCATTGGCCTGTCCCGTATCGCGAATGACGCCAACGATTTTACGACGAACCGCCAGCGGTTGCGCCAATAATTTTTTCTGGGCAGTACTTGCGGCCTGGATGCAGGCTTCCATATCTTTAAACACCCCGACTGTTCTGCCGGGCTGTTCTTGTGGCCGATTCTCTTGGGCGGTTTTTTCAAGGCCTTGTTCACCCAGCCTTTGCACAACTCTCTCCACGATTTTGTTGACCACTTTTTCGTCAAAACTCATGGTCTGCCTCTTACGATGAAATTTTTGAATTATGATAAAATTTTATTGCCAACGGATTGTATTCCCCTTTTTGTTCTTTGTCTTCGCTATAGAATTCCTGACGTTTGCGGACACCATCTTCGATTCTTGATAAACGCACCAAAGTGGCCGCCTTGTCTATATAGGCGATTTCATGAACCAGGGCGCCCAGAAATGTCACAATATGTGAAAACGGATCAACAAACGAAAAGCCTTCCATATCGATAACCACAAAGTGATCCGCGAGATTGATGACCGGCGATTTAAGAGAATCGCTCAGGCAGATGACCTTGGCCTGGTATTGTTTAGCATATTCAATGAGCTCGATCGCCCTCAGCGGGTAACGCGGAAAGGCGATCACAAACACCAGCAGGGATTTGCCGTGGACGGCAATATGGTCCAGATTGTCCGAGGAAAAAACTGTGTCAATGAGTACGCCTTCCTTAATTTTTTTCAGCATATACCCCAGATAATAGGCCAAAGTACCTGAAGCCTTATACCCGGCCACCAGCACCGATTGCGCCGCAAAGATCATTCCGGCCAGATTTTTTATCTCACTTTCGGAAACCGATTTCATCATGTTTTCCAGATTCATGGCTGTGTTCTGGTTATAGGCTTTTAGAGTGGCTGTCTCGTCGGTTGCCTGATCGGCCTTTATAAGCCTTTCCACACTGGTCAATTCATCGCGCAGCAGTCCTTTTAGATATTTCTCGAATTCGCCGTAACCGTTAAACCCCAGATCCATGACGAAACGGGTGATGGTCGGCTCACTGACCTGGCACTTTTGAGCGATTTCTTTAGCTCTCATCAGAAAAAGCCGTTTGTAGTCCTCTATCATAAAATCAGCCACTCGCCGCTTCTTCGGTGACAGTGTGGGCCGGATACGGATAATCTGTTCAAAAAGTTCTTTTTTAACAGTATCGATCATAGGCTTCTAATGTTCTTTTCCGCTTAAGGCTGCCAACGATTTTTGTGCGGCCAGTTTCCCGCTTTGGACCTGGGATGTGCTGCCGGCAAAATACACCCGGCCGCTGGCTCCGTGAACGCTGACATGAATGAGCTGAATATCGGCCGCCTTTTCGGCCTCGTTGGCAGCATATCCGGCGTAGCCGGCCGGGACAATTTCCAGGACGTGAAGGGTTTCATCGCCTATCGACATGCTGGCGGCCCGGAATCGGTTGATAATCTGACTCATATACGGATCAATCCTTTCAACCGTCTCGCTGGCTAAAATCTTTGGTTTGAGCCGATCGGTTTCCTTGCAGTCCAGATAATCCAGTACCACCTCACCGGCCTGTCTCACCTCGGCCGGGGAATCGGAGTGGACTTCCAGCATGCCATAGGTTCTTTCCACCACCAGCGCGCCGGGCAGGACATTGACTTTTTTCAATACCGCATCGGTAATAGAGTTTATCTCGATTCCGGGTGCTATCTCCACAAAAAGGGCGGCCTGCCCTGACACCGGATAGTAACCGCGTGCGGACGAGCCGATGTATGCCACCATTTGCTTTTGTAATTGATCGATATAGGCGAATGCTCGAAGATCTATCTTCATACGGTTTTCCTGTTCAAATACTTTTTAGCCATTCCCGCTTATTGGGGCAGACGGCGGTTATGGTGGTACATGCCGCATTCCCTTGACAGGCGCATTCTTTATCTCCGCCTTTACTCAAACGTCCATAGCAAAAGTCGTTAATGGGTATGAATGTTTTGCAATCCAGGATCAATTCGGAAATCAACCGTCCGATAACCGGTGCCAATCCAAAGCCATGACCGCTAAAACCGGTCGCAAAAACAAAACCAGGGACTTCTTCCGCAAAGCCCAACACCGGGATCCCGTCCGACATCTGGGCGATGAGACCGGACCACATGCGAATCACGTTCAGATTTTTCAGAACGGGGAAAAAATCAATTACCATCTGTGAAATGGCCGGCCCGATAAAATGAAACAAGGGTTTGCCTTCGCGATGGATGAATTGTTCGGTTCCGACAAATCCACCCCAGAAAAAAGAGCCATGCTCTGTCTGTCGCCCGTAAAACAGCCCCTTGGCGTGTCCAACCATTTGTTTAAACAGGGGCGGATAAGGTTCGGTGATCAGTGCTTCGGAAAAACGGTAACCACTCCCGCGACTTTGGTTTTTCGCAGCAGGATATCCTCAGCCTTTTCGTGGGTATAAAAACGAACCCCCAGGCTTTTGGCTTTTTTGAAAAAACCATAGGTCACCAAAAACGGATTGACATGACCGTCGCTGGCACAGAAACTGGCGCCCAGGACCTTATCACCGACATGAGGATTGATATCCAATACCTGCTTGCGATCCAGCATTTCCAATTCAAGTCCGACCGCCTTCTGATTTTCCACGGACGCGCGCATACTTTCCAAATCTTCTTCGGTGGTGCATAATCGAAGGTTGCCCTTGCGCACGTATTCCAGGTTCATGTCCAGTTCTTCGTGAAGCTGGCCGTATAGCCGAATACTTTCAACAGCCAGCGGCATTTCTTTGAGATTGCGCGCCGACTGGCGCACGCCTCCGCCATTGGCACCGGATGCTTCACCGCCAATGTCAGATTTTTCAACCACCACCGGCTTCAGGCCTTCTTTGGCCAGGTTATAAGCGATGGCGCATCCCATAACGCCTCCGCCGATGATGACGACGTCTGCTTTAGTGGACATCTAAATACCTCACTGGGATTTTGGTAATACCCTCGCATTTAATGCTCTGGTTTGGATCTTAGTTTTTTGGTTTCAAGCTTTAAGGTTCAGGGGTTCTGGGTTCAGGGGCTCAAGGGTTCTGGCACTGTATGCAGATTTCTGGCTGATAGCTGCACATCTCTGTGCTTCGACACCACATCTGACCTGTTTCTAGTTTAAATAACCTCTGAACCTTTGAACGTTGAACCTTTGAACCAGCCGGCTGACACCTGACACCTTCCTATGGCCTAGCTATTTGCAAACACCTCCAACCGTAAAGGCCTCACCGGGCCCCTGGCGGTGGTCGGTTCCACTTCGGCGGGACTAAAACCAAGTTCTTCGGACAGGATCTGGCCTACCAGCCGCTGGCAGGTTTGTCCCTGGCAAAGTCCCATCCCGGCCCGGGTAATACGCTTAATACCGTTTAGCGTTCCTATGCCGTTTCGGATGACATCTTGAATTTCTTTTTTAGTGATCTCCTCGCAGCGGCTGATGACCAACTCATTACTATCTCCCGGGGCACTGCCCGGAGCAGACGGCGCGTTTTCCTTACGCGTCGCTTTGGTTGGCCCCATACCTTTGAGATGCTTGAACCGTTCGATTACCCGGTTGACAATATCTTCTAATT
>CAMYNZ010000531.1 GCA_947259865.1 uncultured Desulfobacterales bacterium
GATCCTAACGTCCAGAAGATTAATGTGAAGATCATGGCAAATACAAGTGACCATGCGGCCCAGCGACTTAACGAGCGTCCACAGTTTGCAAAAAGCCACCAAATGATAAAGATTTTTTTCCCCCATGCCGTTTCCAGGTATTCTTCCAGAAAATCCTGGTCCTGCATGAAAAGCTTGAAACGTTGACTACCGTAGCATGTAGTGGCGTTTACACCCTTGCAGCGCATTGTGGTGTCCAATAGCAAGTCGTGTCTTCGTTTCCAGAATGCTGTCATTCGAAAACCTCCATTTTTGATCAATTTAACCATTATCTTTTGGTCAAATGTCACCGAAGACAAGTTGGCGTTCTCAAAGTTGACAGCGATTAAATTGGTTCCTTCAAAGTGGGCATCAACGAGGTAAGCATTTTTTAAGTTCGAATTGGTCATTATAGCCTTTTTAAAGTTGGCGCCGGTCATGGTTGTGTTATTTAAACTCGCATCCTCAACGTAGGTCTCTTCTAAGTTAGCTGCGCTCAGGTTTGCGCCATCCAGGTTTGCAAATGAGAGGATTGCATTTTTCAGATTACTGAAGGCAAGATTGGCGTTATTGAGCTTGGCAAAAGAAAGGTTTGCGCTCTCCAGTTCTGCTTGTGACAAGTTGAATTTATTCAGATTTTTGTGCCGCAAGTTGGCTCCTTTCAAATCAACTAAAACATCAGGATTTTCCCTGCGCCACTTATTCCAGGCCGTTTCTCCCTGTGCTAAAATTGCAACATGTTCTTCATTCGCCATGCTAAGACCTCCAGCTAAAATTGGACAACATTAGGGGATAGGGAAGGAATTTGTCAAGAATAACCTCCGGGAGTCCATTTTGATGAAGAAGTTTCGTCTTTTTGTCAATGATTTTGAAGTGTAATTCGGTAATCGTATGCTTGAAAAATTAAATTATGTAAATCAGAGTATTTTTAGCCTTTACCTTACGGCTGATTTTACCACTAATACAAAACAGACTTGACTATTTTGTATTGAGGTATAAAATAGCCATATGCGCTATATAATGTCATACGTCCTCGAGGATCTCAGCAAAAAAATGGTGTTCGTCGGTGGTCCGCGGCAGGTTGGCAAAACCACCCTCTCAAAAGCTATTCTCAGCAATGATTTTCCCACTGGTCGTTACCTGAATTGGGACTTTGATGAGGATCGCCAGGATATTCTGCAAAAGAAGTGGAGCACGGATAACCGACTTCTGGTATTTGATGAATTGCATAAATTCCCGCGCTGGAAAACATGGATCAAGGGGATTTATGATGTCAGCCATGAATTTCACCATTTCCTCATTACAGGATCTGCCAGATTGGATGTTTATCGGCGTGGCGGTGATTCACTTCTTGGTAGGTATCATTATTGGCGGTTGCATCCGTTTACGCTTGACGAAATACCGAAAGGAATCTCAGAAAAAGACGCTTTCCATCGGCTTATGACCGTCGGCGGTTTTCCGGAACCTTTTCATGACGGAGATGAGAGAGCTGCGCGAAGGTGGCGAAGGGAACGTTTGGATCGGGTTTTAAGGGAGGATATTCGAGATCTGGAATCGGTGCGAAGTATTCAGTTGCTCAGCGTGTTTTTAGATATGTTGCGCCATCGTGTGGGATCGATGATTACCCTTTCAAACATCGCTTCGGATCTTCAAATTTCTCCCAAGACTGCCAAGGTCTGGCTGGAAGTTTTGGAGAGGATGTATTTGGTATTCAGCGTCCGGCCGTTTACCCGTTCATTACCAAGGGCGGTGCTGAAACCACCCAAAGTCTATTTTTTCAATAACGGTGATGTTATTGGAGACGATGGCGCCCATTTTGAAAACCTGGTGGCCGCATCGCTTCTAAAAAGACTTCATTTTTTAGAAGATTACGAAGGCTATCGTTATGAGTTACGCTACATTCGCGACAAGGAGGGCCGTGAGGTCGATTTTGCCATTGTTAAAGAGGGGCAGCTGGAAGAACTAATCGAAGTCAAATATTCCGATGAGAATATTTCACGCTCTCTTCAATATTACGCCCAGCGCCTTAAGCCCAAAAGAGCCACCCAGATTGTCGCCACCTTAAAAAGAAATTATGATAAGGGCAGAATCACGGTAACCGACCCCATTTCGTTTTTCCGGGGAAATGTTTTCTGGAAGAGCCGTTCCATATAATTCAGTTTTTTCAATTTTCCCAAACGATTCGAAATAGATACCCGGGTCCAGAGGACCCGACACTGGTTCCTCCCTGAAAGGCAGTGTTTGTTTTATTACATCTAAATGCCTAAAGTGAACTAAAATGAGCTAAAGTGCCTAAAATTAAGGAATTCTATCTTATTTTTTAAACGACCGAGCAAAGCGATACATCAACTTCAGCTCACTTATAACTTTAGCTCACTCAACACTTTGTATTATTTTCAAGGCAGAGCCCATTATCTCTGATCTGGCCCAAAGGACCAGGTTTTGGATCCAGAATATTCGGGGGGTATAACTTGAAGATCAGTGGGTCGATTCCGCCGACTGTTTCTCTCAAAAAAAAGGAAGGGGGAGATTCGAAATCAACTATTGTGTATCGGTACAAATTGCATCATTCCAAGTGGAAAGCATTTACACAAGATGTGGTATGTAATTACATAACATGCTGAATTTAAAATTAATCTTGACAAAATTCGAAAGATTTGCTATTAAAATATTGAAAATACTTTGACCGCAATCATCTTACCTTTGAGGCAGTGAATTATGCAAAAATATAGTACAACATATTCAAGGCTGATGAGCCTAATATTAGAGATGTCTGATGTAGAGCAAGAATTATTATTGAAACAGGCCCTTAAAATTGCTGATAAAAGAAAAATGCTCAGAATTCGCTGCCTGATTCGTTCCAATTACCATGTTACTGCAAAATCTTATAGCGGCTATATATTAGATATTAATGATAACGGTGCCTTTATCGAAACAGATAAACAG
>CAMYNZ010000532.1 GCA_947259865.1 uncultured Desulfobacterales bacterium
AAAATTTGGATGTTCGTTGCGGAAAGCTATACATTAAAAACGGTCCGACTATCATTTCGGATGCGTTGGGACGGCAGCCTTAGAATCCTGCCCGTTTCTCAACCACTGTCAGGGTTTCGTCGATGACACCAACCAATTCGTCAATCTGGTTCCTGGTAATAATAAAAGGAGGCCCGAAAAGAATCATATCACCGGCCTGGCCGCGGTCACATCCAAAAGAGGACTCGATGTGTACACCGCGCAATAAGGCCTCATCCTGGATTTGCTGGGAAAAATGGATTTGAGGATCTAAGGGTGTCCGGGTTTCCTTGTCTCTGACAAACTCTACACCTCGTTGCAGGCCCCTGCCGCGAATGTCACCCACGGTTGGATGGGAGCGCAGGGTTTCCAATGTATCGGCCAGATAGCCACCCAGTTCGGCGCAACGCTCAACCAGCCGGTGTTCTTTTAAATAATCGATGACCCGACACACAACCGATGCGGCCACCGGGTTTCCGCCATAGGTGTGACCGGACCCGAAGACACCGGATTTGTTGGCAATGGTATCATGGATTTTGGCTCGAACAACGGCCGCTCCCACCGGAAAATAACCGGCGCTCAAACCCTTGGCCAGCGCAATAATATCCGGGACAACACCGTGATATTGATAGGCGTACCACTTGCCGGTTCGGCCGACGCCGCACATGACTTCATCCAAAATCATCAAGACATCATACTTATCGCAGATTTCCCTGATGCGCTTGAAGTGTTCATCCGGTGGAAATGCGGCGGCCAGGGAATGGCCGGATACCGGTTCGGCAATGTAGGCGGAGACCGTATCCGGTCCCAGGCAGAGAATCTCATTTTCCAGCGCCTGGGCGCATTCCTGGTGGCAAGTCTCAGGGGATTGCCCCCACCAGCAACGATAGCAGTGGGTCGGCGGAAGATGGACAAAGTCTTTAAGATAAGGTGTAAAATCAGCCCTTCGTGCCGTAAAGCCGCTCCAGGATGCAGCGCCCATGGTCGAGCCGTGATAGCTTTGCCAGCGGGAAACAACCCTGAACTTGCCGGGATTGCCGTTATCGATATGATATTTGCGGGCCAGTTTAATCGCCGTTTCGGTGGCCTCGGAACCACCGGACACGAAAAAAACCCGGTCCATATCTCCATTGGTGGTATCACAAACTTTAGCGGCCGCTTCCTCAAGTTCGGGCGTGTGGAAGGCCCGCCGAAATACAAAGGCCACCCGTTTCATCTGTTCGGATACCGTTTCAACGATTTCGTCAACACCGTGGCCGATACTGCAGACAATGGCTCCTCCGCTGGCATCCACAATACGATTGCCCCGGTCATCGTGGAGGTAAATGCCCTCTGCTTTTACAATTGCCGGTGTCTCCCGATTCAACATGAAGCTAAGAATATGATTTTGGCTTTTGGCGGTCATCTCTCTCTCCTTATAAAACCCTTTTCAATCTTGCCCTCCAGTTCCACTTTAACGCTGTTTTGCTTTAACTCCGACGCCATGGTTGTTTTTATCCTTTGCCTGTTCCTTTCCGGGGAAGGTCCTGCCAAACTCCCCGGACGGTAAATGTACCACTGTCTTTACTTATTTTTACAAACATCTCAACCATAAATTGAACTCGCTTTTTGAGCAAGGATTTTGCGAAGATTTCGGGGTAAGCCCGGACAGAGGGAGTCTATTGACCCGGGGCATTATCGGTGGGGTGCGAATTGGCCGGCGAATGGCCGGTAACCCAAAATAAGGTGAGCCAGGGGCACCCGAACATTCTGTTTCAACAAAGATATTGTCAGCCATTAGGCTTTGTTCTCGGACCCCTGGATTCGAGATTTATTGCGTTTTTATTCGGTTCGGGCCGTAATTTCAATCAGATGGTATCCAAACTGTGTCTGCACCGGCCCGTGAACTTTTCCGACTTCTTCAGAAAATACAACCTGATCAAATTCCTTGACCATTTGACCCGGGGCGAATTCGCCCAGGTTGCCTCCCTGTTTTCCGGAAGGACATTGAGATCGCGCTTTGGCCAACTCGGCAAAATCAGCTCCTTTTTCAATTTGTTGTTTGATATCTTCACACTCATCTTGCGTGGCAACCAGAATATGACGTGCGCTTGCACTGGCCATGATTGTCTCCTTTCCTTGGGATGGGTAAGCTCAAAAGCAGATCCGGGTAGGATCTGGGGTGATCAACATGGCACCATACCAAAAAAGGTGTGGCTGTGCAAGGACGGGACCTGCACGAGCTGGAAGCTTAGGGCTCAAAGCTGAAAGGAATTGGCTGGGATGCCATGGCCCTGAAGGGCCAGCTGGTAGTTGATAGCTCTTGGCTCATAGAAAAAAATGATTAGGGCATAAGGAAATTAGGCTGGGAGGCTGGGAAGCAAGTGCGGAGCAGCAGCTGAAAGCCAATAGTTGAAAGGCATCCTTGACCGCCCTGGCGAACAGGTCAATTTGACAATGATCTAAAATAAGAT
>CAMYNZ010000533.1 GCA_947259865.1 uncultured Desulfobacterales bacterium
CGGAAAGATGCCGAGTCCCTGGCGCAGAAATTTTACGAAAAATACGAAAACCTCATCAAAAACCCGACACCGGGTTTCAGATATGATCAGGTCTATGACCTCAAAACCAAGAAGATCAAAAATGAGGAATATCTGACAATCCAGGACGATGTGCGAGCAGAGTTCAAAGAGATGGGTCTGGAAGTACTTTCGTCTTAATTTTCGGCATTCAAATGATAAATGGGCTGCGGTTCGAATGCATTCCAATATCGTCTTTACAGATCTGGTTAAATGGAATAATAAGCGTATTCCAATAAGATGTCATAAAGACGATGTGAGTGGACACAGATTAGGAAAGGAGAATGAATCCAATGGTGAAGGCAGTTGCAAGAACTCAGCGTTCAATTGACGGTTTATGTATCAATACGATTCGGACCCTGGCGATGGATGCCGTCCAGGCAGCTAAATCAGGCCACCCCGGCGCACCCATGGGACTGGCACCGGCAGCATATGTGCTGTGGACCCGGGTTTTAAAGCACAATCCCAAAAATCCAAATTGGATTGATCGCGATCGCTTTGTACTATCGGCTGGCCATGCCTCCATGCTGCTCTACAGTCTGCTTTACTTAACCGGTTATGGGCTCAGCCTGAAAGAGATCAAGAACTTTCGCCAGTGGGGCAGCAAAACGCCGGGTCATCCCGAATACGGGCATACACCCGGAGTCGAGACCACCACCGGTCCCTTGGGCCAGGGCTTTGCCAATGCAGTGGGCATGGCCATGACGGAGCGGCATCTGGCCGCTGTTTACAACCGGGGGAATCAGAAGATTGTCGACCACCACACCTATGTTATATGCGGTGACGGCGATTCCATGGAAGGCGTCGCTTCGGAGGCGGCGTCACTGGCCGGTCATCTTGGACTGGGCAAACTCATCTGCATCTACGATGACAATAAGATATCCATTGAAGGCAGTACCGGCATCGCATTTACCGAAAATGTTGCCGCCCGTTTCAGGGCCTATCACTGGCATGTTCTGTATGTAAAAGACGGCAACGATCTTAACGCCATCCAAAAAGCGCTCCAGGATGCCAGAGCTGAAACTGCCAAACCGTCGCTGATTGTTTTGAGCACTCACATTGCCTACGGCAGTCCCAACAAACAGGATTCCCACGAAGCCCACGGTGCTCCCCTGGGTGAAGATGAAGTGCGACTGACCAAGGAGAATCTTGGATGGCCCTCGATGGCAAAATTCAAAGTTCCCGATAAGGCTCTCAAGGTATTTCGCAGATGTGTGGACAAAGGTCGAAAGGCTGAGGCAGCCTGGAAAAAGAAGTTTAATGCCTATGCTAGAAGAAATTCTGGACTGGCAAAAAATTGGCAGGCGGCCATATCCGGCAAACTCCCGCGACGGTGGGATGCGCAAATTCCGGATTTTTCGGCGAGCAAACCGATCGCTACCCGGGCGGCTTCCGGGCAGGTACTCAATGCGCTGGCTGATAAACTGCCCACACTGATGGGCGGTTCAGCCGACCTGGCGCCGTCCAACAACACTCTGATTAAATCATCATTTGATTTTCAAAAAGGCTCCTATGCCGGTCGCAATATTCGCTTTGGTGTCCGCGAACATGCCATGGGTGCGAGTCTATCTGGTATGGCACTGCATAAAGGGGTGCGCCCCTACGGCGGAACGTTTTTGGTGTTTGCCGACTACTGCCGTCCTGCCATCCGTTTGGCGGCCTTAATGAAACTGCCGGTTATCTATGTGTTTACCCATGACAGTGTTGCAGTGGGTGAGGACGGTCCCACCCATCAGCCGGTTGAGCATCTGGCAGTATTGAGGGCTATCCCCGGCTTGACTGTTATCCGACCGGCGGATGCCACCGAAACGGCAGCGGCCTGGCGTCTGTCTATTAAAAAGGCCAAGGGTCCGGTGGCCCTGATTTTGAGCCGTCAGAGCCTGCCGGTGTTAGACCGGAACCAGTACTCCTCCGCGACCGAGCTGATGAAAGGCGGCTATATATTATCGGATTCCAACGGCACCCCTAAAATAATATTGATTGGCAGCGGTTCGGAGGTTTACCTTTGTCTGGAAGCCCAGAGGATTCTGGGAAAAGAAGGTGTGGCCGCCAGAGTCGTGAGCATGCCCAGCTGGGAATTGTTTGCAAGCGCATCCCAGAGTTATAAAGATGCCGTGCTGCCGCCCAAGGTAGCGGCCAGAGTTGCCGTTGAAGCCGGCATCAGTATGGGATGGGGACAATATGTCGGCAACAATGGAGCAGTCATCAGTATTAACCGTTTCGGTGCTTCTGCACCCGGCGCCACGGTATTGAAGAAATATGGTGTTAAAACGTCTACTATCGTTGCGAAAGCAAAAGAGGTGTTAAAACGTTGATCGCGGCCTTGCTTCTGCCGCCAATGTAACCTTGCAGCTATTTTAGATTTCCCGCCCGCATCTCTATATTGCGGGCGGGATTTTTTTTCGGCT
>CAMYNZ010000534.1 GCA_947259865.1 uncultured Desulfobacterales bacterium
AGCACAATCACCACGACGATGGGTGCAAACAGAAATACGTAGACGAGAACCGTGTAGATTCGGATCAATGACCATCCTAAAGAGAATTGTTTCATAGGTTAATTCCCTTGAAGGCTTTTGAAAATCTGGTTGATTCCCAGGTAGCGATTGTAGGTCCACACGATTACAAACAACAGAGAGAGCAGGATGACGCTGATGGCCGAGCCGAAGGGCCAGTCCAGCGTACCGACAATCCGCTTAAAAATGAGGTTGGCAATCATTTCGTTGCCCGGTCCACCCAGTATCATGGGCGGCAGATAGGTCCCGGCCGTCAGCACGAAAACCAGCAGGCAGCCGGCGCTGACACCGGGTAGGCTTAAGGGCAGCGTGACCTCCCGAAACGCCTGCCATTCGGTACAGCCCATGCAGCGCGCAGCTTCGAGAAGACTCTTGTCGATGCCTTCCAGGCTGACATAAATATTCAACACCATGAACGGCAGCAGATACATGATCAATCCCATGAGCACGGTGAATTCATTGTAAAGCATGGATATGGGCGATTGAATCAGTCCAATCTTCAACAAAAAGTGGTTGATCAGTCCCGAATCGCCCATAATGTTGATCCAGCTCATGGTGCGGATGATGAAGCTGACCCAAAACGGCAGCATGATGAGCAGAAGAAAGGCCTGTTTATAGCGGCTTTCGCTGCGGTAGAAAAAATAGGCAGGGATATAGCCCATGAAAACGCAGAGAATGACGGTCTCAAAGGAGATACGAATTGTTCGAATGAGAATTTTGGGGTAGAAGAAATCTTCGAAGAATTTAGCGTAATTGCCAAACTGGAAGGCGGGGATGTCCGCTCCGCTGGGGGCGCGCAGCCAGAAACTGTATACAACGACAAAACAAAATCGTTCGAATGAGAATTTTGGGATAGAAGAAATCTTCGAAAAATTTGGCGTAATTGCCGAACTGCAAAGCGGGGATGTCGGCTCCGCTGGGGGCGCGCAGCCAGAAACTGTATACAACGACAAAACAAACCGGTATGACTAGAAGTAAAAAAACCGCACTCATGGAAGGCGCCAGCAGCGCCCATGGTTTCCAGCTACCAGATTTCTTCATGGGTGTATACCCTGATAAATAATGTGTGTAGAAAGAAGACTTCCAAAGTCCTATCGAATTAATTATTAAATGTCAAGAGGCCCCGTTGATTGCGTTTTTAAGAGAAGTAAATGAAAACTGCATTAAAACTACTCTAGAAAAAGATATGGCCAGTCTTTAATCTTCCCGTCTTTTTCTGCCAATGACACATGTGAACCATGACGGCCATAAGGGCTGTTTTGGACTATCCGTGGTGTTAGGGCCGCGGAAGAAATAAATTGCCCCACCTTGCTTGTCTTTTGGCCCGGCTACAGCGTTGCGCCAATGGCCCCATACAACCAGTATGAAACCATCGACGCGCCTTGTATCCGAACCAAAATCCGGCGCAATCTCAGATCAATTTATTTCTTCCGCGGCCCTTACCCGGCGGCAGGAGCCCGGACAGCGACTTGGACGTTTCTTTAATCATGTCACCATACCTGGCCTCGATGCTTTCGGCACTGTGCTGCAACACCGAAAAATCAAAAGAGACTGCACCGACTCCTTTCCCGCTGATGGCATCGTACAAGGGCGCGCCGATGGCAACCAGACCGGGCAGATACTCTTCCTCGGATATGGCGTATTGACGCGTTTTGATTTTCTTCAACTCTGCCGCCAGCGCATCTTTATCCACGATCGTCTTTTCAGTCTTGGCCACAAGAACCAATGTGTTGATCTTTTCAGCAATCAGATCGTCGGGGAGACTGGATAAATATGCTTTTCCCAATGCCGTGTTGTGCAGGCAGTTGTTCGAATAATCCGGCAGCCGGTAGGTGAGGGTCTCTTCCGCCTCCCGATGGTAGATATGCACGATAGTGTCATCTACTACAAAGGCTACATCGATGCTGATATTATTTTCACTGTGGAGCCGGTCCACCACCGCCTTGATCATCCTCAGGTGATCGGTTGCCCGCATCAGGTTGGTGCAAAAGAGCAGGCACAGGCTGGATGGCCTGATCTCCTTGGTCTTCGTGTCTTTTTCAAGGTACCCCAGTTCCACCAGTGTATTGATGTAGCGGTAGGCTGAGGTCATATTCAAACCCAGTGTCTTGGCGATTTCGCTCTGGGTCAATACCGGAGTTTCCCGATTGAAAAGATTCAGGATTTTCAGCCCCTTCTCCAGCGACTTCGAAAAATAGTATTTTCCTTTTGACATTCCAATTGGGGATGATTTAGTATCACACTATAATAGAAATCGTATTACTATAATAGTGAAATGGCAGATTTCAGAATGAATGTCAATTGCTAAGTTTGATTGAGCAACAAGGAGGGGGAATGTCGCAAGATGACGCTTTATTGAGTATTGTTTACGAAAATTCGGGTGAAGAGAACCAGATACCTCTCTCAGCGCTGGTTGCCGCTCTTACAGGTTTTTTAGACCATTTTGCTGAAAAGAGCCTTGTGGGTGGAAGGTTTTGCGACATTGTCCAGACGGGCGACGGGCGAACGAAACTTTCAAGGTTGCTCGACGCCTGCGGGTATCGTGACAATCCAGGAGGGTTTTTCTCGGAACTGCTCGTGCTGCTGGGAAAGGCGGATGGCACCGCAAAGATTTCTATGAACGGCATTGAATTGCCCCACATGCTGCTCATGGCGATTTTGGAGGTCGTCCTGCCGGGCAATAAGTTTATCTCCATTAAAACCACTGATCAATTGGAAAAGGTGGCCAACATCAAGGTGCCGGAAGCGGATCGGGCCGACCTGCAAAAGGTTATCGACACTTACCCGGCGAGACTTTCCATGCATACCATCCGTCAGATGCGGGTGTCCGGGGATGTGGCCTATCAGTATCTGCCGTTTATCCAGGAACTGGATGTGGCCGGGCACACCAACACCTGGATCGGCCAGTTCCACCAGGGGCTGCTGGAGCAGATGTATCAGAACCGTGTCATCTTTCTGCTGAATATGAGCTGCCCGGTCTACTGCCGGTTCTGTTTTCGTAAGCACAAGGACTCACGCAACGAAGTCAACCCCACCCTGACGGATGTTAAAAAGGCCGTGGCGCATGTCAAAAATTCACCCTCCATCAAAGAGATCGTGATCACCGGTGGGGACCCCTTTATGAACCGGGCAAATATGGCCTCCGCCATCGACGACCTCATGGAGATTGAACATGTTCAAACCCTGCGCCTGGCCACGCGTTCCATTGCTTACTACCCCCATCTATTCTTATCTGA
>CAMYNZ010000535.1 GCA_947259865.1 uncultured Desulfobacterales bacterium
CGGTTCCTCTGCTTACATACAGATGGGTATCGATATCGAGTGCCAATAAACCGGCCTGGTTTGGATAATAAAGCTTGGTTATTATACTGAAAGGAAAGATCTGACCTTTGTGGGTGTGCCCCGAAAGCTGGAGATCAAAAATACCCCGAGCTTCATTGTCTATCACCGGTCGGTGCTTCAGAAACAGGGTGAACTGATTTCGGGGCAGTTTTGAGAGCATCGCTTTTTCTGATAACTGTTCCAAAAGGCCATACGATTTTCCGGCGATATCGTCGACACCCGCGATGTTCAACAGGCCGGATACATTCAAGCCTTTCCCGCGCAGAATCGTAAACCCCGCCTTTTCGGTAAAATCCATGGAACGCGCAAGCCCGGCGTAGAATTCGTGGTTGCCCGTTATGGCGAATTTGCCGTATTTGGCGTTCGTTTTTTGCAGCATATCGGCAAGGTCTGAAAGGTTGTCAGCCTGGCCATCCACCAGGTCCCCCGTGGAAACCAAGATATCCGGGTTTGCGGTTTCTATTTTACGGATAATCCTCTCTAAGCGCTCTTTGCCCACGATCAGACCCAGATGCACGTCCGATATCTGCGCGATTCTTATTCGTCCGACCTCCGGGGGTATTTTCGGGGTTCGGAGGGTTATGTATTCCTGGCGAATGTTGACGGCTTCAAAAGATCCATATATCGTGATAAAGAATGAAAGGAAAAATGAGATAAACAAAGCCTGACGCGGTGATAGGGTTAAAAAGGAAAGATCGGTTGGAAGTATTAGTTTTGCAGCCCATAAAAATAATCGGTAAAAATCCAGAAGCAGGGCAGCCGAGAAAAAGAGAAACAAAAGACCCATCCAGGAATACCCGATATATGCCAGAAAACGGGCCACCGATTCAAATCCCATGCGTTCCAGGACACGAACCAGAATCGGGGCAAAGACCATAATGGCCATAAAGATAATCAGGGCAATGGTCGCCGCAGGACCAAGGGTCAGGGCGCGTTTGACCTTTAAAAATCCATAGAGGTGCAATCCGCTATAAAGACTTAAAAAAACGAGCAGAAAAATGATAAATCCCACCTGGCTTTGACTCCTTTCTCAATCTTTAAACTTTTATCAAAAATTGACAAAACATCACGTCTCGATTATGTAATTTTTTTATAGCATGGCGTTGTGCCGGACAAATCCGCCATAGTTCGTCGGCGGATAAACCCGCATACTTGCTTCAAGATTTTTTGAGTGAATCAAAAATGGAATGCCCACGTTGCCATACCGAAAACCCTGAAGTCAATAGATTTTGCTGCCAATGTGGCGCAGAACTCCAAGACCTGTGTTCGGCCTGTGGTTCGGTTGTCCGGGCCGAAGACAAATTCTGCGGCCAATGCGGTCTTCAAATAGAACGGGTATGTGAAACAGGTAAAACTGGACTTGAAACCAGAAGTGAGCGAAAGCATGTCACCGTTCTCTTCACCGATCTTTCGGGCTACACGGCGATGACGGAAAAGCTTGACCCGGAAGAGGTCAATGAAATCATGGGCCGGATATTCGGCGAGATTGCCCAGGTGGTGAAGCGATATGAGGGGTCTATCGAAAGGTTGATCGGTGACGCTGCCATGATCCTCTTTGGCGTTCCCAAAGCGCATGAGGATGATCCTGCCAGAGCTATTCGTGCGGCTTTGGAGATCAATGATCGCGTCAAGGAAGTAAGTCCGCAGTTTGAAGACAAGATCGGGCAGCCCCTGGCTATGCACTCCGGCATCAATACCGGTCTGGTTGTAACCGGTGAAGTCGACCTGGGGAAAGGAACCCATGGAATCACAGGGGACACCATAAATGTGGCCTCTCGTCTCGAAGGTCTGGCCGCGTCCGGCGAGATACTCGTAGGTCCGGCCACTTACGCCCAGACCAAACCGTTTTTCAACTTCGAACACTTGGAACCTGCTGCTGTAAAGGGCAAAGCCGAGCCCGTTCATATCTTTAAGGTGCTGTCGCCCAGGCAGGTATCCCGCAAAATAAGGCTTGCCTGCGATATGAGTGTGGAACTCATCGGCCGAAAGGCCGAACAGGCGAGACTTGAAAATATTTTTAGCCAGCTCAAAGACGGCCAAGGAAACATTTTATCTGTTTGCGGGAATGCGGGTGCAGGAAAGAGCCGGCTGGTTGAAGAATTCAAGGCCGGTTTGGATCTTGAAGAAACCCGCTGGTTGGAAGGACACGCATCCGCATACACTCAGAATACCCCCTATTCCCTGTTTATCGATCTTTTGACCCGAACCTTCCAAATCCAGGAAGGGGATTCCGCTGCCCATGTTAGGGACAAAGTCAAGGACGGTATTGAAGGTCTGGTGGGAAGACAGCTGGGGGTTGTCCCCTATGTTGCCAAGCTTTTTTCCCTCAGCTATTCCGATGAGGATGAAGCCAGCCCTGAAAACTGGAAAGAACAACTCTTTAAAGCC
>CAMYNZ010000536.1 GCA_947259865.1 uncultured Desulfobacterales bacterium
AATTAGAGATCAGTGACATCACGGAACTTTAGGGAGCAGAAAATATGTTCGAACCATTTCATAAAGTTGTGTCCAATGTTGCCGGGACCGTTTTAAAACACGAGAAAGAAACGGGGCGTCCGGTCATCGGGGTGATGCCGGCCTATTTTCCCATGGAACTCATCTACGCAGCCGGTGGTTACCCGGTCCAGCTGTGGGGTAATAAATTGCCGCTTGAAAAATCGGATTCCTATCTGCAGGCGTATTGTTGTTCGGTTGCCAGATCGGTGCTGGAGCTTGAGCTGATCGGGGGTGCCGAAATGGTAAAAGCCTATGCCTTTACTTCCCTTTGCGACACCCTGATCAACTTAAGGGAAATTTATCGGCGGCTTTTTCCCAAACCGACTCTGGAACTTGCTATCCCGATAACACGCACCGTGGAAGCCCGGGAACAATATCTTGACAGCATTGTTCAAAATGTAATCAGCGGAATTGAAGAGATAACCGGCAAAAAAATAACACCGGGCTCACTGTCAGAAGCAGCACATCTTTACGGACACGGCCGGTCATTACAGCGAAAGTTATACAAAATCCGCTTGCGAAAACCGGGCCTGATGAAAAACTATGATTTTTATACAGCCATTAAAACCGGATTTTTTCTGCCGGCAGGTGTTTATAATGAAATGTTGGAAACTTTGCTCGCGAAGCTTGAAAACCTACAGGCACCGGAAGGCAAAAGACCAAAATTGCTGCTTTCAGGGATGGTATTCGATCCGATTCAGGTTTATAATATTTTTGATGAATTGGGGGCGGATATTGTTGATGACGACTTTGCCAATGGTTGGCGTAGTGTTTCCAAGAAAAAACTGCAGGTGGGCAATCTGTTGGAAGGGATCACCGAGTTCCTATTTAATCCGGCACCCTGCTGTTGTATTTACAATCCGGACAATGACCGCCACCCCTATCTTTTAAACAAAGTCAAACAATCGGGTGCCGACGGGATTTTATTCTGGTATGTTAAATTTTGTGAACCGGATGCTTTCGACAGGCCCCAGCTGATGAAACATTTTAAAAAAGAGGGAATTCCGGCCGCATATATCGACATCGAGCTTTCCATGACCAATTTTGAAGCCATCAAAACCCGGATCGGCGCTTTTTGCGAAATATTAGAGGGGTAGATATATGACCCAATTCAAAGCCTATACGAAAATGAAAGAGCTAATGACCAAGTATTATATAGAGGCCAAAACCACTCAGGTTAAACCGATTGCCTGGGTTACCAGCGGTGCACCGGTGGAGTTTCTGTACACCATGGATATCCTGCCGATCTACCCCGAAAACTATGCCGCCATGTGTGCCGCCGGTCACCAATCCGTTGCGCTCATGGAGGCAGCCGAAGCCGAAGGCTTTTGCCAGGATCTCTGTGCCTATGCACGTACTGATTTCGGCGCTGACATCACCCAGGGCGGGCCGGCTGCCGGTTTGCCGCCACCGCATTTTCTGGTTTGCTCCACCAATATCTGCAAAACCGTCATCAAGTGGTACGAGGTGGTGGCCCGCAAATACGACGTTCCCTTGTTCATCGTCGATACGCCATTTCTGCACGACGGATTGACCAAAGAACTTATCAACTACACGGTTTCACAGTTTAAAGATCTGGAAAACTTTCTGGCGGAATTTACCGGCAAAGCTTTTGACCATGAAAGATTAATTGAAGTCCTGCGGCTCAGCCTTGAAGCATCCAGCTACTGGAAAAAAATGCTTGATCTCGGCAAGACTATCCCATCACCGTTCAACAGCCTGGATACCTTTATCCATCTCGGGCCCATCGTTACACTCCGCGGTACCAGGGAATGTGTCGATTATTACAAACTTTTTTACGAAGAGGTGGCCGAGCGGGCGGAGAAAAAAATCGGATCGATACCGGATGAGAAATACCGGTTGCTGTGGGACAACCTGCCGATCTGGTTTAAAATGAAGCGGCTCGGAGAGTTCTTCGAAGAGAAAAAGGTAACCCTGGTGGCAACAACATACGCCAACAGCTGGGGAAGATTGGGTGAAAGTCACGGTGCCCCAATAAAAGACCCCTACGAAACCCTGGCTGGATACTATCTCAATGTTTATATCAATATCGGTTTTGAAGAGCGCATAAAGTACCTGGCCCAATTGATCGATGAGTTTTCGCTGACTGGTTTTATCATGCACTCCAACCGCTCCTGCAAACCTTACTCGGTGGGAATGTATCGTTTACAGGAAGAAGTGACCCAGTTGACCGGCAAGCCCGGTGTGGTCATCGAAGCCGACCAAAACGATCCCAGGGTGTATTCCGACGCCCAGGTGGAAACACGGCTGGAGGCCTTTATAGAGTCCATGGAAGCGGTTTCAAATTAGTAATTAAACCATAAATTTTTTAGAGGGGGCGGGGCATATATTTTAACCGCAGAATAACGAATAA
>CAMYNZ010000537.1 GCA_947259865.1 uncultured Desulfobacterales bacterium
ACCAAACCTGTTAAAATAAGCGGCACCTTTGCCAACCCCTCTCTTATCGTGGACCCCACCAGGACTGCAGTGACATTTGGCAAGGTATTCGGCGGTCTGGCTCTTGGGCCGGCCGGTCTGGCGATCGTCTTCGGCGATGTTTCTTCAAAAAAGACTGATCCCTGTCTGGAGGCAATCAAGGCTGCCGCAGAACCTGTGGGCAATGTTGACCCGCATGAAAAGAAGAAGGTAAAGAAAAAAAGATGGTGGCAAAAGTGACCGATAAAAAAATAATTTCACGGGCGGGATAATTATGCAGAGGTGAACCATGAAAAAATTAACGGTTGAAGATTTGAAGGTTAAAGGTAAACGGGTGCTTATGCGGGTTGATTTCAATGTGCCCCTGGAGGGCGGCAACGTTTCAAACGATAAACGCATCAGGGCCGCCTTGCCGACCATAAAACATATTGTTGCAGCGGGCGGAAAATTGATTTTGATGTCCCATCTGGGTCGGCCCGGGGGGCAGCGGGTCCCGGAAATGTCTCTCAAGGCCTGCGTCCCCGTTTTATCCGATCTGCTGGGGAAACCGGTTGGCTTTGTAGCAGACTGCCGGGGGAAAGAAGTTGAGACTGCCGTTGAAAAACTTGACAACGGCCAGATACTTTTGCTTGAGAATTTGCGCTATTACCGGGAAGAGACCGATAATGACCCCGGGTTTGCGGCCGGGCTCGCCAGCCTCGGAGATGTTTACGTTAACGACGCCTTTGGCACCGCCCATCGGGCCCATGCCTCGACCGCAGGTGTCACCCGATACATTGATCAGTGCGCCGCCGGTTACCTGATGATGAAAGAACTCGAATTCCTGGGGCGGGTTATGGAAAATCCGCAAAAACCGTTCGTGGCCATTCTGGGGGGCGCAAAAATTTCGGGTAAAATTGAGGTCATCTCAAACCTGCTGCCAAAGGTGGACAAAATTCTCATCGGCGGCGGTATGAGCTATACATTTTTCAGGGCCCAGGGAAAGGAAATCGGAAATTCGCTTCTGGAAAAAGATAAGATTGATATTGCCAAACGGTTACTTAGCGAAGGTGAAAGCAAAATCGTCCTTCCGGTTGACTGCCTTGTTTCAGACAGTTTCGATTTTGAGGCCCGCAAGGTGGGCACCCTCAAAGAGGTCGATGCAGCGGATATTCCTGAGGGTTGGCTCGGACTGGATATCGGATCTAAATCCCTGGAAATTTTCCGATCGGTGTTGGAAAACGCCAGAACAGTTGTGTGGAATGGCCCCATGGGGGTCTTTGAAATCGAGGAGACCGCAAAAGGTACGTTTAAGATTGCCCGGATACTGGCCCGGGCAACCTCGATGGGTGCCACTACTGTCATCGGTGGCGGTGATTCAGCAGCCGCCGTTAATAAAGCCGGTGTTGCGGATAAAGTTTCTCACGTTTCAACCGGCGGCGGTGCCACATTGGAATTCATGGAAGGCAAAGTGCTGCCCGGTGTGGCTGCGCTGACCGATAAATGAGCTTCAGAATGAAAGGAATTTTCGCGTAATTGCGACGAACTGCAGATTGTTGACACCTGTCCCTGTGGATGCTTACCTTTTTTGACATCGAGGGTGCTCAATAAAAGTGCCCAGCTAACGCGACAAAATCGATATAACCTCGATCTACGCGATACAGGGGGGTTACAAATAATGAACAAGTTATTGAAAATTAAAAAAAACAGTATGGTTCTGAATATCCTTTTGTGGACCATAATTGCAATTATGTTGACCGGGCTCAACGGGTGCACCGGATCTCTTGGAAAAGTTAAACGGGACCCGGTACTCACCCAGGCCATAAAAAGCAACCAGGTACCCGAAGGCTACAATTACTATTACTATGGCGACAAAGACCGTCCATACGCGATAGCGGGTATTGAACCCAAATATGAAGTTCGTTCCAGACTCTGGCGTGAGGTTGACCCCAACACGGATCAATTTAAAAAAATGATCTACTGGATGTGGGAAGACTATGGCTATAACACCTACGGGGCTCACATTTTGGATCCGTCCGGCGCTAAAGCCGGCATCTGGTACTCCAGCATATATTACGTTGCCGTGCGGTTTACAGTCGACAATGGGGTCGTGCTCATGCCTGATAAACCCTTTCTGTGGGGACCGAGTGCCGGTGTCGGCGGACTGAGATCCAATTAGTCCGCCATAGATCCTAAACGGATTTATCCGCCGCAGTCTGGCGAATTTATCCGTCCGAGATCTTTGGCAGATTTATCCGCCGCAATCTGGCGGATTGCAAACGACACGACTGAGCTCGTCGCAGGCCTCTTCAAAATGCCCACCTGAGAAATAGGTTAACCCGTTGAGCACGTTGGCCTGTTAAAAAGCGGTGGGATTCCTTTCGATCGCGGCTGGAAGCCGCTCCCACAAATGTATTGTCGATATGTG
>CAMYNZ010000538.1 GCA_947259865.1 uncultured Desulfobacterales bacterium
TTGTCTTTGTAAGTCTCGGCCGTTTCAAGAATAGAGTAGGCAACTGTTGTGACGTAAGTATTCACCCTGCGGTAATCACGAATCAAATCTGTGTGCAGGGCGCTTGTGGAAATAGTTTCTTGTAAGCCTTCTCTCAGGCGCTGGAAATGCTGCTGCGTGCTTTTGCTGGCAGCTCTGCGAACGGCGGCTTTACCCTCAACGAGTTCACGTGCAAGTTTTGGGTCCTCTGACATAAAAATGGCCTGAGCTATTTGCATGTTTTTAAGGATAATCTGATGGAACTCTATAATTTCCTGAAAACCTTCTTGGGAGAATCTAACGGTATTTTCAATTTTTGATTTTATCAATTCGCTAATACTCACATCTATAACATCACCAATATGCTCTAGACTAGTTGAAAAGCTCATAATCTGGACAAAGCGATCTGATTCTTTTGGATCCAGTGCTTCTTCATTTAGGCGCGTGAGATAAAGCTTGATTTCATGGTGAAGGCTATCGACCTGTTTTTCCAAAACATGGATACGATTTAGAAGCTTCACATCTTCTTTTTTAAGAGCGGCCATTGAGATGGCAAACATTTCCTCTACAACTTCAGCAATACGCAACGTTTCGCGCGCGGCGCTGGCAAGGGCAATCGTAGGGGATTCCAGTGATGCGCTGTCAAGGTATTGAGGCTGTTCGTATTTGTTGATGCGTTCCTCTTTTGTGGGAAATAATGAATGGCATAATTTTGATACATGTGTCACGAGAGGTAAGAAAATCAGCGCTAAAAGAATATTAAAGAAGGTATGGAAATGCACGATCTCGCGGCTACCTGCGACCTCAAGGCCACCAAAAAACTCGGCAAAGATATCAATAAAGGGAATCATAATTAAAACTGAGGAAGCGCGCATCAGCATATTTCCGCCAGTGATGCGCTTGGGGCGTTGGCCCATATTGAATGTCATAAAAAAGGCGACAAAAGCTCCTCCAAGATTTGCGCCAAGCACAAGTAATAATCCCAGATGAATATTGATAAGTCCACTTGCGGCTAAGGATGAAATGATAAGAACGGACGCAAGGGAAGAATGCAAAAGCCAGGTCATGAGGGCTGCGATCAGCAGGGCAATCAACGGCTCGCTTTCAAGCGGTTTCAGGATCAATGGCAATGTTTCTGATTGTCCTAAAGGGAGCGCTGTTTGTTTAATGAGGCTGAGTGAGAGGAGAATTAACCCAAGACCTATAAAAGCTCTTGCCAAATGTTTTTTGCGCCCCTTATGCTCATAATAATGGTGCATGATAACACCAATGAGCAAAAAGAATGGCATAAGCCATGATAAATCAAAGGTCAGGATTTGAGCAACGAGCGTTGTGCTGATATCTGCACCGATCATCACAGATAGTCCTGCCGCTGTGCCAATCAGATTTTTAGAGGCAAAGGAAGAGACAACCAATGCTGTGGCTGTCGAGCTTTGTAAAACTGCGGTAACACCAAGGCCTGCAAGAAATGCTTTGACCCGGTTGTTCGTATTTTTAGCAATAACTTTTTGTAGATGCGTGGCATAGGCTCTGGTGAAGCCGTTCTTTACCATTCTTGTACCCCATAGCATAAGAGCTACGGCACCGATTATATTTAATAAGGCAAAAGTCATAGAGCTCCCGAAATCTTAAAAACGACAATTTGTAATGCTCTTATCCAACATATTCAAGGGCAAGTTTTAAATATCGCGGAATAATGAGCCTTATAATGAACATAAATTATGGGCACAAAATATAAGGTTTTTGACTTTCTATTAAAAAAAAATAAAAAAATGTAAAAACATGTTTGACAGGGGGAAGTGATCTAGGTATAACCCCCCTCACGCCTTTAAGGTGATGCGCTTAGTTAATAAGCATTTTAGCCATTTGAGACGTATTTTTGTTGACCTTCTATAGTTCTTTGTGTTCTATACAAGATATTCAAAAAACAGAATAAGGTTTATCCTTTTTCGTATTCTTGTACATCGTGAACAGGAAAGAAGAGATACGCAGGCAGCAGTGTTTGTGAAATGTATTGGATACATGAAACAAAAAAGACTGCATAGACTGTGTATCTTGGATACAAGACGCACAGATATGGTCTTTCGAGATCATATCGAAACGCAGATGTAATTTTTTCGGAAATTGCATTGAAATTTTAAAGTCAACAGCAGATCTTTTGAAGCATTATACTTCAAAAAATCAACCAAAAATTCAATTTGAGTGATTTGAGATGGATTCAAACTTAAGAGTTTGATCCTGGCTCAGAACGAACGCTGGCGGCAGGCCTAACACATGCAAGTCGAACGGACTCTTCGGAGTTAGTGGCGCACGGGTGAGGAACACGTGGGAATGTACCCTTGGGTAAGGAATAATGTCTGGAAACGGGCACTAATACCTTATAATGACTTCGGTCCAAAGATTTAT
>CAMYNZ010000539.1 GCA_947259865.1 uncultured Desulfobacterales bacterium
GGCGTACAAATTTTGCAATCATGAAGCGTACTTATCGTACGTTGAATGGTTGCGAAATGCAGTACAACGCCGAAGTTGGACTTTTTACGAAACCGTCAGACTTAAACCTATGATCCTCATTGCCGGCATAGCGCCGAAAACCAAAAGAATTGATCAAAATCCCCGGCGGTGTCCTTCCTGCGGATTGCACCAAGCCTACCATACGCGGATTGATCATTACCTCAATCTTTTTTTCATTCCGGTACTGAGGATAAAAAAAGGTGAGCCGTTTATGGCATGCGAGCGTTGTGCCCAAACGATCTATGAATTAGGACCGGATTATTCACGCCATGCCGGATCGGAAACAGATGCTTGCAAATACTGCGGAAAATCTTTAGATTATGATTTTAATTACTGCCCGTCCTGCGGTAAAAGAAGATGAACATCGAACATTGATTATTTCGGGTCTTTTATTCATCATTCGATGTTGGATGTTCGATGTTCAACGTTCATCCTTTCTATTAGCCTTGTACGGTATAAATGATACCTGAGATAGCATGAACCAACAAATTGAGCGTCATATCGTTCTGGTAACCCCTGAAATACACTGGAATACCGGCAATATCGGTCGCACCTGTCTGGCTGCCGGCGCCTGCCTGCATCTCATCAAGCCCCTTGGCTTTTCACTTGCTAGCCGCGAAGTGCAAAGAGCGGGTCTGGATTACTGGGAAAAAGTCAAACTGAGGCTTTGGGACGACTTTGAGGGATTCTTAAAAGCCATGGCACCACAAAACAGTGAAGTGATCGTGTTTTCTAAAAGAGGAGTCAAACCCTTCTGGTCCATGCCTAACGCCAAGCGACTCTTTCTTGTCTTTGGAGCGGAAACCCGAGGTCTTCCCCAAAGTATCCTGCAAAGATTTGCGGATGCCAGCTACTACATTCCGATTACTTCTGAAATCCGATCGCTGAACCTTTCCACTGCCGCCGGTATCGCTTTGTATGAAAGCCTGCGATTCGCAAAACCCTTTCATGCCTGGACCAGGTCAGAGCAGTCCAGCTCTGCCTGAAGAAGCGTTGCAAGAGTTTGAAGTGAACTATAATATAAAGTGGTCTAAAGTTAAGGACTTTTGTTTAATATATAAAATCAGCGGAACAAAGCGACTCCAAAACTTTCTGTACTTTAGCTCACTTTAGGCAATTTTAACTTGTCTGGCTTTCAGGAGAGCAGCTCCTTTCAGCTGCAAACCAAAGCCTGGTCCTGTGGGCCAGGATGCTTTACTGGTTATTCACCATCAAATCCATATTAGGCTGCAAAGGAAGTACGTTGGTGGGTTTCGTAATCTTTTTTGACATGATTGAAAAGCAATTCGGCGCTGCCTTTTACCGGCTGGTTCCAAGACTTTACAATTCGTTGTGCGATACGGGTAATATTTTCGGCGGCCAGACTATCCTGGTAATTCGAAATAAAGACATTGCGATTGCGGATCGAGGATAAAACGGATCTGTCTTTGAATACAAAGCCGAAATAATCGGCTTCGATGGACAGGATTTTGCTCAAGGTCCGGCTGATTTTAAGGGCCATCCTGGAGTCCTCCGGATTTTCTCCCATGTTAATGATAATACGGGGTCGACAGCTTTGATAAATCTGGCCCACCGACTCGGCAGCCAGGGGATCTTCATTAGCAATTTTTTGTTGCAGTTCCTTGATTGACAGCATTTGTGCATCCATCGGCTGATTATATAAGTCTCGCAGCATAACTCGGATTTTGTAATTACGAGCCATTTTCCTTTCGATTGAACGCAGCAAAAAATTTTTCAGAAATACCAGCATCCCCATCACTGCCGTCGGCTCTGGTGTTGTGACCATAATACCCCGTTGCGCAAGGCGGAAAAAATCAAGGGTATTAAAGGAGGATCCGGCGCCAAGATCCAGCAGGATATAATCCGCCGGTAGCTTGCGAATTCGCGAAATAAGTTTAACTTTTTGCGCATAGGCAAGGTTGGCCAAAAACGGTGTTTTACCTTCTCCAGGCAAAAAGTAGAGATTGGGAGTCTCACAGGGAACCAACAGCTCATCCAGTTCGGCGGTGCGTGCTTTGATAAAATCTCCAACACCGGGAAAACGATTGGGGAGGCCTAAAAAAGAGTGCAGATTGGCGCCGCCGAAGTCTAAATCCGCCGCGATCACCCGGTGGCCCAAATCAGCAAGTGCAATTGCCAGATTGGCTGAGATAAACGTTTTCCCGACGCCCCCTTTTCCGGATGCGACTGGAATGATGGTGGCTTTCGGACCGCCGTTTTGATTTTTTTGGCGCTTAAAACTTGTCTATGTCATATAATTACTTGACAGTGTCAATTATATATCGTATTTCAGATTCCATATAAAAACAGCACTGCATCCAGAAGGACAATGATGTCAACATATAATTTTCATGA
>CAMYNZ010000540.1 GCA_947259865.1 uncultured Desulfobacterales bacterium
TCCACTTATTCCATTAAAATCATAGGACCTGGTTATGAAAGATCTGGCAAAACATTTTTTATCCGACACTGAACGGCAAAAAGTCATGACTGCCGTTAAGGAAGCCGAAAAACATACATCCGGTGAAATTGTTCCTATGGTCGTGTCTGCAAGCTATCGTTATCCAATGGCCAACGTCATCGGTGCAGCCGCTTTGGCGCTGCCGGTTTCGTTGATGTTAACACCGTTTGTCGGCGGTCGGCTGTGGGTCGGCACCCAAAATATGTGGCTGTTCTTGGGATTTTTGACCATACTGTTTGTTGTCTTTCACGAAATCGTTAAACGCACATACTGGCTGAAACGCTGGTTCATTTCGCAGCGAGAAATTGATGAGGAAGTTCAGGAGGCAGCCATTACCGGTTTTTTTAAGGAAGGATTATACCGCACCCGGGATGAAACCGGGGTTCTGGTTTTCATCTCGGTTTTCGAACACAAAGTCTGGATTTTGGCCGACCGCGGCATCAATGAAAAAGTCGGTGAAGGTCACTGGGAGGACATCGTTAAGATCATCGTGGACGGTATCAAGCACAATCGCCCGGCGGAAAGTATCTGTGAGGCAGTGGCAAAGATCGGTGATCTTTTAAAAAAGCATTTTCCGGTTGGACCGGATGATACGAATGAATTAAAAAATCTGATTGTAGATAAATCCTAATCCCAAGAAGTGGTTTCAAAACCCCATCTAAGGCCCAATCCGCCAGAGTGCTTTGGCGGATTGCAAACCTCTTCAAAATGCTCACATACTAACGTGTATGCTGCGCTCTTTCATTGGCTTGCGCCTTGCTCTTGAGTCTAATATGAGGTTTTTAAACCATTTCAAGGCTTGCTGATGAATTTTAATGCTCACGGGCAACGATCAATGATCCCATTAAAATGGCGAATCGCCCTGTTGCTGTTCGCTGGTGTTTTGTCTCTGAGCACTATATCGATACTAAAAAATCGCCAGTTACATTTCATGGGAGGGATGGCGGAAGAATATTTCGGGATGGGGGTCAATTTATATTATCATGGCCAACTTTCACCTACCTTAACCGGGGCGCGTGTATTCAGGCCGCCGGGTTATCCATTCTTTATCGCCGTAGCTCTCAGGGTCTGGGGTGGCCTGCCGGATCAAGCTGAAGGCCTTTTCACACGAGAAGATCTCCATCAAACACGTCTGAATGCCTTCAGAGCTGTATGTTTAGCACAGGGTTTTTTGCTGAGCCTGACAACCGCAATTTTGTTTTTATATCTGGCCACCTACCTTCGTCTGCGCAACGCCGCTGTGCTGGCGGCCCTGTTCGGTTGCAATCCCTATCTGATTATTTTGACCGGTCTGTTACATTACGGTATACTCCATATTTTTCTGACGGTCATTTCCATTTATTTACTGAGCAATGTCATGGGAAAAGGGCCCGATAAATACGGCGCCAATGTAATATTAGCCGGTGTATTTTGGGGATTGACTACCCTGACGAGACCTATCAGCCTTCTTTTGCCGCCCTTTGTCCTTCTCATGTTTCTGCTAAAGTTTCAGCAGCGCTGGCGACCGCTGCTGGTATCGTGCATTCTTTTTGTACTCGGAATGAGTCTGGCCCTACTCCCCAACACCATTCACAATTATACGCTGACGGGCAGAATCATTGCGGTCAATGCGCAAAGTAGTGTTGCGCTCTGGGGGGCTACCGTGAAAAAGCTGGCGCGCAATCCTAATCATTACCGGTGGTGGGAACTGGGTGCCAACGAAGGTATGCGGATTTATCGCAACGTGACCGGTTCCGATCACTACAGCTATACCCGGTACGTTAATCACGTTATCCAACTGGAGGATGAATTTAAAAAAGAGGCCTTTGACAACTTACGCCTGAAGCCGGGAGTTTATATTCACAACTTCTGGGTTGATTTCTTGACGTTTAACCTTGATATCAACTCTGTTTTCATCAAAATATTCCAGGCCATTCAAAACCCGGATGTCCGCTTCAATAAAAAATGGCTTGAAGTAGGTGATCCCCAGGACTTTTATTCATCCGCCCGGGCCAATGGTTTTAAATACAATGTCTATCTGCTGACGCTTTTTGGTTTTATCGGCGTTGGTTTCGCTTTGAAACAAAAGGACCCTTCAATTCTGGTTCCGGGTCTGGTGTATCTGTGCTTTTGTCTGGCCCATAGTTTAACCTATATGGATTTGATGTACTATTATATCAAACTGCCATTTTTGTATATTTTTAGCGGATATCTTGTTAATGCCGTTGATCACAAACTGATAAGGGTTCCTTTTGCGGGTGCCAGGATTTCTGCGGCCATTATTATAAATGGCGTGCTGGTTATATTCGGATTATGGCTTGTAACGGTGATTTTTCTGATCTAATCTGCAAAAGTGACACTGGGTGTGGTTTTATGGGCAATATTTAGAATAACCCTTGGGATGGTCCAAAGCTATTTGAAATCTATTGGCAGTACATCACCCGATAGCGCAAGGTAGGCGGTATAGATGGATTATTATGAGCTGGTTAGAGGCCCCTTTGCTTGGATTGCCTTGATTGTTTTTATCCTGGGCAGCGTTTGCCGAATTGTAGTCCTGTTGGCCAGGGGCAAAAAGGAAAAAACCTTATATCCTCTTCAGAGTGTCAAGGATGCCGTTCGATCTATTTTACATGGTGTGATCCCTTTTGGGGCCACCTATATGCGTAAGCAACCGGTATTCACAATCATAACGTTTATATTTCATATTTGTGTGGTTATCCTTCCGATCTTTCTTCTGGCTCACATCGTTTTGTGGTACGAATCCTGGAAATTTTTTTGGTGGAGCATACCCGATATCCTGGCCGAAATAATGACCATCCTGGTTATCCTATCCTGTCTATATTTCTTTGTGCGCCGACGGGTGGTGCCGGAAGTAAAAATGGTGACCCGCCCGGGCGACCATATTTTACTGTTAATCATACTGCTCCCATTTTTAACCGGATTTTTGGCCTATCATCAATGGGGCCCTTACCGAACGATGCTCATCCTGCATATTCTCT
>CAMYNZ010000541.1 GCA_947259865.1 uncultured Desulfobacterales bacterium
AGGCTTTTAATCAGGTTCTGTTCCAGCAATAAAGCCTCGGTCTCACTTTCCGTTGCAGTCACCTGCACATCAACCACTTTTTTCATCAGTGACCGTGTTTTGATACTGGGTATTTTAGAACGGAAATAACTTGAGACGCGTTTTTTAAGATTTTTGGCCTTGCCAACATAAAGCACCTTCCCCGATTGATCTATCATTTGATAGATTCCGGGCCGGTGAGTGAGTTTGGACAAAAACTGTTGGGGGTCGAAAGCTGACAAAATATTGCAGTATCGTAAAGAACCCTGGAGGTTCCGGTTTGCGGGAAACGTTTACCTGATTATAAATTAGTGCAACCGTTAATTGGAAGCCACATTGTCCAGCAACCCGTGGCGTACCGCCAGCAGTGTAAGCTCGACATCACTTCGAATGGAAAGCTTGTCGAATATGCGATACCGGTAGGTGTTGACGGTCTTCGGACTTAAACTGAGGGTTTTTGCGATATCATTCACTTTCTGGCAATTGACAATCATCATCGATATTTGCAATTCACGCTTGGATAACTGCTCAAAGGGTGCGGCATCCGGGTCTTTATTGACAGATTTTAACGCCAGTTTCCGGGCTATATCTGTGCTGATATAACGTTGTCCGGAATGAACCCGCTTGATAGCATGCATCATCTCGGCAACATCGGCACCCTTGGTTAAATAACCGACAGCGCCCGCCTGTAATAACCGCGATGGATAGACATCATTTTCACAGGCCGTGACAACAATGACTTTCACATCCGTATTTTGATGACAGATACGTCGGGTTGCTTCCAGTCCGCCAATCCCGGGCATCATCACATCCATTAACACAACATCCGGTTTGAGCTCGCGGGCCAGCTTGAGCGCGATTTCACCGCTGGAAGCATGCCCGATAATATGAATATCTGACTGGTCCTCAAGGATGCGAGTTAAACCCAGGCGCACCAGATCATGATCGTCTACCACCAGTACCTTGATCAAAATGGACAGCTCTTTAGTTTATAGAACGCAGTGTCTGGGTTATTGCCTTAACTGTGGCTGGGATTGTCCCCATGATATGGATGTTGAACAAAATCGAGAACCGCACGCATAATATCCTGCTGGCTGATTTGTCCAATCAAATCGCCATCTTCAATCACCGGGAAACGACGTATTTTTTTCTCCTGGAATTTGACCGCAATATCGACGATATCATCGTCAGGACCGATGGTTTCAACATGATGCGACATGAAGTCGCCTACAGTGCCGCCAGTTTCCTCGTGATAGGAGGATTTAATCACGGCGGAGAGGCAGTCTCCTTCAGAGATAATTCCTATTAAATGCTTATTCTCGTCGACCACGGGCGTGCCTGAAATCCGGTTTGATATCAACACTCTGAATGCAACAAAAATATCTGTATCGGCAGTCAGGGTGATCAGGCTTTCGGTCATGTAGTCGCGAACTTTTATCGATTTCAGCATAGGGTCACTACTCTTTTTATTTTTTTAACAATTTGGTAAATGTTTAAGGACATTTTTGAATGGCCGATGTCCATACTTAGCCCTATGATATTTCTACCCTTAATAAAAGGTACAGTCAAGGAAGTTAATAAAATGTGCCCGATGATTTGCGGCACTTAAACAATCCATCCTGAAATTGGATAGAATTTTTTTAAAATTATTATAAGACAAGTTTGGGGCAACTGTCCTGTATTGAGTCCTTAAACCATTTATATTTTTTCAAAAAAGGATGACTCGGCAGTACCTTCACAACGACTGGCGTTGATATTCCATGACAAGGTAATACGGGGTTTTTTTCCAAAATAGGGATTAACGCCATGCACCACATATCCCGGGAAAATGACCATGGTTCCGGGTTTCATAACCGGTGCCAGCAAACGTGTCATATGGCCCGGTTCGTGGGCATTGCAATGCTTGACCCTGGGGTCAGCAATATAAAATTTACCGCCCGCCTGATCATTCGGGTTTTCTTCACCAGGATCGAGGAAATAAACAATGCCTGCAGAGGCACGAATGTGGCTGTGCGGCATGCAATAGTCCCTGTTGCGGTAGATATTTCCCCAGGAATCATCGATTACTGCATTTTCCAATCCGGTCACCCTCCTGAAAAATTCCAGCGCACGCTGATTGATTAATTTTGCCTCCGGAATATTCCATTTGGCAATATTCTTTATTTTTGTACCGCAGAAACCCCGTATTCTTTTTTCGGCTCGTTTTCGACTTTGCTCAAGTCTGAGTATCTTATCGATCAGGTCGGGGTGATAGTCATTAAAGTCTGCAAAATCCGTGAATGCAATTTCCGGATCAGAAGGCATCGGGTCAATTTTTTGGCCCGCAGGCCAGATCGGGCGTGTTGATTCCATTAGCTCATTCTCTAGCACATTAAATAACGGGCCATTAT
>CAMYNZ010000542.1 GCA_947259865.1 uncultured Desulfobacterales bacterium
AAACCGGGTATGCTAAAGGATGAGGGAGACGTTTAACTGAGGGCCATTTTCCCGGATAAACCGGACAACTGCGAATCATTTTTTAGAGGCAATTGGCTCCGCAAGATCGGCAGTATCCGCCAGACTGACCGGACATTCGATGCACGCCTGGGCTGCCCCATCAAACAGACCTCCAAGATCATCTGTCTTGGGAGGAACTATGGGGAACATGCCAAAGAAGGCGGTTCCGAAAAGCCCGAAAAACCATTGCTTTTCGTCAAAACCCCGAATGCACTCAATGGACCGTATGATCCCATCCTGTTGCCCAGAAGTTGCGATCAGGTAGACTGGGAGGTCGAGCTGGCCGTGGTTATCGGCAAAGAGGGCAAACGCATCAACACAAAGGATGCCTACCGGCATATCGCCGGTTTTACGATAATGAATGATGTTTCCGGCCGGCAGGCGCAGTTTTCCGATTCCCAGTGGTACCGGGGTAAATCTTTTGATACATTTGCCCCCATGGGACCCGCCATAGTCACGCTGGATGAACTGGGTGATCCCCATGACCTGAGACTCACGACCCTTGTAGACGGTCAGGTGATGCAGGATGGGACTAGCGGAGATATGATATTCGATATTCCGACCCTGGTGGCCTACATCAGCGAGGATATCACGCTTGTCCCCGGGGACGTTATTTCCACCGGTACCCCCTCGGGTGTGGGAATTTTCAGAGACCCGCCCATTACCTTACAGCCCGGAAATATCGTGGAATGCCGCATCGAAAAAATAGGTGCAATAAAAAATAAAATTGTCAGCCGGCTTGACGCCGCAGATTTTCTTCGATGATAAAACCAAGAATAATCGACACCCATACCCATTTATGCGATCCGGTTTTTGACAACGATCGCCCCGGGGTTATTCAGCGGGCCCAAAAAGCCGGTGTTGAAGCCATTGTACTGGTCAGTGAAAACAGACAGGATGTTAACCGAAACCTTGAGCTGGCTGCAAAGTACTCTATTTTGTTTCCGGCTGCAGGACTTTATCCAACCTGCCTCGATATCGAGCAAACCGAAGAGATGTGCAATTATATACGCACCGAACACAGCACATTGGTTGCCATCGGGGAAGTCGGATTAGACTACTGGGTGGTAAAAAATGAATCTCAACGGGAGGTTCAACGCGAAATTTTTAAACGCTTCATTGACCTGTCCAGGGAAGTGAGCCTGCCGCTCAACGTTCATTCCCGATCGGCCGGCCGCTATGCCGTTGCCATGTTGCTCGAGCACGGTGCCCGCAAAGTGCAACTCCACGCCTTTGACGGCAAAGCCGCCTCAGCGCTTCAGGCGGCTGAAGCCGGATTTTTATTTTCAATTCCCCCGTCCGTAATCCGCTCGCGACAGAAACAAAAACTGGTCAAGCGCCTGCCATTGGCCAGTTTGCTGGTTGAAACCGACAGCCCGGTTTTGGGGCCGTTGCCCAAAGAACGAAACGAACCGGCCAATGCCGTCATCGTGGTGGACGCTATCGCGGAAATTAAAGGGGTCGACCGAACGGAAGTGCTCCAGACAGTGTATCAAAACACGCTTGGTCTTTACGGAGATTTAATTATTTAATAACATCAATGCTACAGCCTTATTTCAGTTTCCGCATCTCTATAATCTGCTGTACGCTTGATTCCGGTAAGCGGGTTATTTCCAGACCGGTTGTCAATGTGTGGTAATAGATTTGAGAGACCCGCTCCAGAAGTTCTGCATTTTTAAGTGCCTGTTTCATTTTTGACCCCAGGCACAGGGCACCATGATTTTGCAGTATATAACAATAACATTTGTTATGTAATTTGTTTGAAACATTTTCGATCATCTCCGAGCTTCCCCACATGGCGTAGGGCACCACGTCCACGAACGGACCTATTTCGTGCGTGATTTCATCAAATAATGCCGGAATTGGCTTGTTCAATACCGAAAAGACGCTGGCGTAAGCCGAATAGGTGTGGATGACGGCAGTGGCATCCGGTCGTTGATGATAGACGCTCACGTGCATGGCCTCTTCAATCCTGAATGGTTCCGATACCGAAATATCTTTTAGATCCATATCTACCGCGCAGATGTCATCAACACTGAGATCGTGATAGGGACGGTTTGAGGGAGACATCAACACGAGATTGTCTTTTTTATTAATCGTTGAAACATTACCGCCGGTACCTCTTTGGGATGCGAAATATCCATGCTCTGACAACCACCGGGCACCTTTTAGGACGTCCTTTTTTTCTTTATCATATTTTCCCATGGGTAATTTCTCCCCTCTTTACATCAGGGGTCGGGGAGTTTTTTCTGCCAAGCTTTGATAATAGCGGAATGAATTATCAGTCCGCCAAAGACCATGGCGGATCTGAAGGCATTAGGGAGCGTTGCCAAAGAACAGGCGGT
>CAMYNZ010000543.1 GCA_947259865.1 uncultured Desulfobacterales bacterium
TTATTGGGACCCGAACTCAGGCCTTAATTGAACCAACTCAGGTAAATCCAGCTCCGGCGGTACAGGTAAAGCAGTGATCTGCAACCGCAATTTGACTACCGGTTTCCGGGGGCCCCGTCATTTCAGAAATGTGGATTTTCCGTCCGCCTAAATATAGGCCACCGGCAAGATTAAAATCGCAATCAAACAGGTAGCCATCCCAGGAAACGGATACAAGGGAGCGGCACATGACCCCATCGACAGAACATGGGTTGAAGCTGGAAATCAGTTTTTCCATATAGGCTTGAAAATTACCCGATTTTATTAGCCATTGGCGATAACGCCCCAAGGGAACATTGGCGAAATTGAAAAGGTTATTAAAGGCAATTCCCCATTTATCTTTAAGCACCCGGCGGAACCTCTTTTCACCCTGGGCCTGCAAAGGGGCAAGAAACGCCCCGGTGGGATTTGAAACCAGATTCAGTTCCAGTCCCGATCCTTCTCGTCCATACCCCAGTGTATTTAATTTTCTGAGCGCATCCACACTGATTTTAAAACTCCCATCACCCCGCTGAGAATCGGCCTGGGCTTGATTGAGTGATGGAAAGGAGGCAACTATCACCACCCGATGAGATTTTAATAAATCAATCAGATCATCCCTTTTGCCGTCGTTTAATACCGATAGATTGGATCGCAGCATGATTCTGGGAGCCAGCGGAGAAAGACCCTCAATAATATCAACGATATGCGGATTCAATTCCGGGGCGCCACCGGTGATATCGATGGTTTCAAACCGGCTCCTTTGTGCAAAAGCGACCACCTCTTTAATGGTTTCGGGGGCCATAACTTCGGTGCGACCCGGACCGCAGTTTAAATGACAGTGCCGACATTCCTGATTACAGATCAAGCCGACATTGACCTGGAGCGTATGGGTTTTGCCCCTTTTTAGACTAAGTCCGTGTTTGGAAAGGATCAGGCGAAAGGGTTCCATGCTCAATTGTTTTTTCATTTTGACAGGTGAGGTTTCCTGCAAGTATTGCTCGTCAAACATACCAGCCTCATCAATTTTTATTTTCACATAGATAATTTATCGGCAATGTTTCGCATCTGGATTCCATGTATCAGCGAGGCACCGCCACGAATGGCAGTTACGACATGGACCGCTTCTGTCATCTCGGTCAGGTTAGACCCTTTTTCAAGGCAAGCCTGGGTGTAGGCGTCGATACAATAAGGACACTGTATTGTATGGGAAACCGCAAGGGCAATCAGAGATTTCTCTCTTTCGGTAAGCTCGCCTTCCCGAAACACGGCAGCATAGTAGTCGAAAAATTTGTTAGCCAGATCGGGGGCTTCTTTGCCGATATCTTCGAATTTGGGCAGATCTTCAGGCTTATAATATGTATCCATTTGCAATACTCCTTTCAAGTAGTTTTTTTTGTCGGCGCTGTGATTATTCCTGACAAACGTCAGGGCCACAGGCGCGGCCTTTCAAATGGAAGAAAAACTTGAGCCCCTTTTTAATCCTGTCCGAGAATATTTTGGGCGAAAAATCGCATTACTGATGACGATGCCGCCTCTAGTTTAGAACACCGGGCCAGTTTTGATCTGCTTTTTGAATGTATCCGGGAATGTCTTCGGCCCACCTTTTCTGGATTTTCCGGTTCAAATTCAAATACAACTTGCCGTCCACGATCGTCCACCCATTCACCGGGTCAACATTGGCGGTGGTCCCCACCGCAACTGCATACGCTCAGTACCCACCGTACTGAGGAGCGTATTAATTGGTATTGATGAGGCTTTTTGACCAGACCGGCGACACCCAGCCCAAACCAATTACTACCGTTACTATAATCAATATGTAAAAAAGTTTTAGATTCTTCATGATCTGTTTTCTCCCCATCATATTACATTGCAGCTTCGTCATTTCTTTATGGCATTTGGTCGTCATGAGTAAAAAAAACTTACATCCAACCTATATGCCAATGCCAAAGCAATTATCGGTGCGGTAAATTGTTACAAGATTTCGTTTTTAGTACTCTTTAGCGGATTGTTGACTTGCCGAATTTTATTGTTAGATTGATAGTTCAAATGGTGCAATGATTTAAGTATATTCTCGATGACCACTATCTTAATGTTATCGATCGAGCTATTTATCCTCCAATAATAAAATTAAAATAAAATTTTTGTAACGCCACAGAAAGGATATAAAAATGGAAGAACACACCAGATCAATAACAATGAGGGGCAACCCGTTGACGCTCCAAGGAAAAGAACTCCACCCGGGAGAGCCGGCACCTGATTTTGAGGTGCTTGACAATAACCTCCAGCCTGTAAAACTTTCAAATTACCGCGGAAAAGTTTGTGTAATCTCCTCGGTACCTTCTCTCGACACACCCACATGCGATATGGAAACCCGCAGATTCAATGATGAGGCGGGTAAACTCAGCTCGGATGTTGTCATTCTCACTATCAGTATGGATCTGCCCTTTGCCCAAAAACGCTGGTGCGGTGCAGCGGGTGTGGAGCGGGTTATCACGCTGTCCGATCATCGTCAGGCAGAATTTGGCGACGCCTATGGCATGCTGATAAAGGAATTACGTCTGCTGGCGCGGGCCGTGTTCGTAGTCGATCAAAGCGGTATTATCCGACACATTCAACTGGTAAAGGAGATAGCAGAAGAACCTGATTATGACGCCGTAATTCAAGCTGTAAAAGAACTGCTCTAGTCGTATACTTTGGTTAACAGTTAAGAATATATGCCCAACACCGAATGCATTATCTGCAGTTCTCGGATTTATAGAAAATTAGGTGTATTTATTGGGGAAAGGATATCGAAACCTCCTCACCGCTATCTGTGGGTCTCAATTTAACCTTCAGATCAAGACTGCTGTCCTTGATCCCTAAGGCCAAAGTTATTTCACCCTCATCGCCCTCGATATGGGTGATGCGCCTTAAAGCTTCAAATATATTACCGCCCACCTGGGGGCCGGGTGATGGAAGTTCGGTTTTGCGATATTCCGCGGTAACTCTTACATCACCATTTTGCGACCGGGCAATGGATACTTCCTTTGCATTATTGTTGATCCCATGAAGCGCAGTCAGGGCCAGCCATTTGAGTGCCGCCTCCTCTTTATCCTGGTCATTTTTAATAACCGACATTTCCCTTAAGGGATCTGTTGTTGAGAAACAATCACACAGCTCCTGAACTTTTAGATGCAAATTGCCTTTGTCCTTCATCATTTACCTCCTTTTTATCAACTGTGACTCGAATTCTCGACAAGAACGTGCAGTTTTATTCTACTAACTGTAAACACTTTTCAAAATTGTTCAAGTGATTCTGGGGCGGTGATAAGAGAGGAAAATAACGCATCATGAAATAATCGTAGATCTGGAAGCGGAGACTGTTGGTAAGATTAGGAGTGGTTTCTTGTCTTTTTGAATTTCACACCAAATCCGTGTTCATTTGACCAGATGACCTCTCCCTTGACCATGGCGCCGTCATGCTTCTTTATAAATGGAAGCACCATCGAGAGTTTTTCGCCGATGGTGAATTTATGCCCTGACTGTATAAAGGCGCCGCTGCGACATATGTTTTTGATAAGGCCTTCAAAACGCTGATTCTGGGCAAAATAGTTAATCGACTTATTATAGGGGTATCGGGTGTGTTTTCTTTGCTCTTTGCCTGCTTTCAGGTTTTCGGGCTGCAGGTCGCTCGGTTCACAGACCAATTTTTCGACGGTTTTGGCGGCCCGGGCATCTGGATTATAAAATTTAACGCCATAGCCAAACTTAAATTTTGAATCTTTTTTATCTTCACGCCATTGTACAGTTGCATGATAGCACTCGTAAACGTCCGGCGAGGGGCAATACGGCGAATTTTCAATGCCGATAAAAATTTCTTCACCGGAATTAAGTTTGGTATCGGATTCAAAATATAAACCGTCCTTGCTGTAATTATACATTTTGCAGTAAGTAAACACCCCGCTGTCCAGATTCTCCTGAGAAACAGGTGTTTC
>CAMYNZ010000544.1 GCA_947259865.1 uncultured Desulfobacterales bacterium
CAAATGAACAAGGACAACCCTTGATTACATTAAGATACTTTACATTTCCTGTGGTTCGATTTGTGAACTGGAAACCCAGATATTATTAGCCGGGGATTTAGCCTTCATTGAAAAAGGTGAATTGGGTACAGCAAAAAAAGACCTAGCAGAAATAGAAAGAATGTTAAAAGCGCTGATAAAATCTCTAGAAAACAAACACTTGAATCCTTGACTCCTGGAATCCTTGGACCCTCTTCTCCAACTAAATTGGAGAAGAACCTTCTTTCTTTAAAGCACTGACTAGTATAAGACCACCAAGTATAACACATCAAAGGAGACACCAGATGACAAAAGATATTACCAAGATGATTGTACTGCCGGTTGACGGATCTAATAATGCCCTGCATTCCTTAGATTATCTAAAACTTTTGTATGAATCAGATCACAGGATAACCGCAACCTTACTTTACATCTTACCCGCTTTGCCGCCAATTCTTGTCGAGGAAAGTAGAAAAAACCGGCAAACAGCAGCCCAGCTGAAAAAAATCGAAAAGAAAAATGTTGAACTTGCCGAACGTATCCTCCATGAGGCCAAAGCCAAACTGATCCATAAAGGCTTCAGTGACAAGTCCATCCAGACCACTTTCCGTAATAAAGAACTGGGGATTGCCCGGGACATCTGCACCATAACGCATGCAAAAAAAGCGGATACCGTATTAATAACCTCCCGGGGAAGAAGTCGACTGGAGGCATTATTTATGGGTGAGGTCTCCAACAAGATGCTGGAATTGTGCCGCGCATGTCCGATCTGGATGATAAAAGGATCCGTTAAAGCCAAAAACATTCTCATCGCCCTGGATCCCTCTGAAAATGCGCTGCGGGCAGTGGATCACGCCGGATTTATGCTTTCGGCAACCACCGCTAAAATTTATCTCTTCCACAGCAAACGAAAGCTCAACCGGTTTATCCCCAAAGAGATATTTGAAGGGTCCTCAGTGCTTGAAGAACTGTGGCAGCATGCCGCCGAGGAGGAGATCACACCCTATATGGAAAAAGCCCACAAGATGCTGACAAATGCAGGTGTCGATGCGTCTCTGATTTCGGCAAGAATTGCCGAGGGAAGCCGCAGACCGGCAAGAGACATCATTCACGAAGCGAGACGACACGAATGCGGCACAATCGTTCTGGGAAGACGCGGTGTTTCCAATGTAGATGAATTCACCATGGGCAGTATTGCCAGAAAAGTAATCGAAGACTGTGCCGACACGGCCGTATGGATCGTACCCTAATCTAAAAGTGGTTTCAAGACTCCATTTTATCCGCCAGAGATCTTTTGGGGATTACAAACGACTCACTTAGCTCGTCGCAGGCCGCCTCAAAATGCTTACCCAGGAAATAGTTTAACCCGTTGAACCCTTTTTTCGTTCGCCGGTTAGAATTCGGATGGATCCCTTTCGATCGCGGCTGGAAGCCGCTCCCACCCATGCATCATCGATGTGTGGGAGCGGCTTCCAGCCGCGATATATCAGGTTAACTGAAAATTGCGCCCTGATGAACACACTAATTTATTAAATCAAGATGTGAAATCCCGCCGAATTATGGCGGGGCTCTTGAGCCTAACCTGAGGCCTGCCCGCCTCGGGCGTGGTTTTGAAACCACTTCTAGGCACCACATTTTGAAAACCTATTTGATTGTAACCTTAATTGAGTTAACACTTAATTTATTGGCCACAGACAACGGACCACTTACAACGGACATATAGCGCTATCGCTCAATACCGAGAAAGCAAAACAATCTAAATGATCGGAGGACCAAATGACAATTAAAGTTATCAGTAAACGAACCTTTCATATGGATGAGAAAAAGCAATTAGTTTCCCTTCTCAAAAAGCTTCGCTCCCTTTCAAAACAACAACCCGGGCACATTTCCCGCGAGACTCTACGAAGCATTGATAATCCCGGAGAGTACATTGTGATCAGCGAATGGGAAAAAACTGAAGACTGGAAGCAATGGTTGCACAATAAGGAAATCAGGGATATTCAGGGCCGAATAGATTCCATAATCGGAGAAAAAACCATTTACGAAGTATATGAACCCGAAAGCTTTTGACCGAAAACAAACCACATATAGAGACGGCGGTAAATTGGCTGGGCAAGTTCAGATTTTGCTGTTAGACAGCCTAACATGGTGATAATTTAACATGAAAAAAAAGGATCACGCTCACCTCAGCCTGGTTTGCGATATCGGTGATCTCGCCGCATTGCTGACCGGCAGCGAAAATATTGAAAGCTTTTTACAGCGTACTGTAGAAATGGTTGCCGGCCATATGGATGCCGATGTCTGTTCTATCTACCTTTATGATGATCTATCCAGGGAGCTGATATTAACTGCCACCAGGGGACTCAATCC
>CAMYNZ010000545.1 GCA_947259865.1 uncultured Desulfobacterales bacterium
TCTTTATTCGCCGTCTCTGTGGCGGGCTTGACCCCTTGAATCCTTAGGATTATTCAAACACTTTCGAATTTGATATCAAAAGAAATCTCATAATCTAAAACTTAAAACTTGATACTATTGATTTCCCTTGACAAACTGACCGATAAGACTATATTAGGTCAGCCCAAATAAACCGTTCAGACCCATGCGCCGAAACAATGATACCGTTAAGGAGGAGGTTTGGTATAGATGCCGATCTATGAATATGAATGCCTAAAATGCCACAGAGTTGAAGAGATATTGCAGAGGTTTTCCGATAGGCCCCTTAAAAAATGCAAACACTGTTCGGGTAAATTACAGAAACTAATATCCCATAACAGCTTTCACCTCAAAGGGACTGGCTGGTATGTAACCGACTATGCCGCAAAGTCTCGAGGCCCCTCCACGGATACCAAAGCGACCGAGAAAGATTCCACATCAGAATCTAAAGCCACCACATCCGATACCAAAAAAACAAAAGAATCCGCCGATTGAGCCCCCCACTTTGATCTCGTGTCTTAAATGTCGAAGCGTTCCGGATGAGACTGCCTGCCGCTAATGTCATTGTTAACTGCCGCTTGCGCAACAGGTAGGCATGCATACGGGGACATACGGGATAAACCCGTAATCCCCGGATAATCGGACAGATTTAAATGTTAAAAAAAGTTTATTCACTCTTTACAAACAAAAATGGGTGATTACTATACACGCAAAATAGAATGCGTTAACGGCTTTATATATAAATATCTGCAATAACTAAAAGAATTTGGCTGTGTGAAAGGGGGTGACATCCAGGCTAAACGACACGGTTATTAATCTACTTTAGATTGCGGTAAAGTTGGTCCAAGACCTTATTGCAAAACAGACGATTTTTAAAAGGAGAATTTGAACTATGAAACTCAGACCATTACAGGATCGAATTTTAGTAGAACGCGTTGAAGAAGAGGCAACAACCAAAGGTGGCATCATTATCCCGGATACCGCTAAAGAAAAACCGGCCGAAGGCAAAGTTGTTGCCGTCGGTAAAGGTAAGGTCGGTGAGGACGGCAAGCGGGTTGCACTTGAAATCAAAAAAGGTGATCGCATCTTGTTTGGCAAATATTCCGGCACAGAGGTAAAGATTGAAGGTGATGAATTTCTGATAATGCGCGAAGAAGACGTCCTTGGCGTAATTGAATAACAAAGGAGGATAGAACAGATGGCTAAATTAATTAAGTACGATATGAAGGCCCGTGAATCGATGCTCACAGGGGTTAAAACCCTCGCAGATGCAGTAGTAGTGACACTGGGGCCCAAGGGAAGAAACGTTGTTCTCGATAAATCCTGGGGATCCCCAACGGTCACAAAAGACGGTGTGACCGTGGCCAAGGAAATCGAACTGGAAGACAAGTTTGAAAATATGGGCGCTCAGATGGTCAAAGAAGTGGCCAGCAAAACGAGTGATATGGCCGGTGACGGAACAACCACCGCTACGGTTCTGGCAAGATCAATTTATGAAGAAGGACAGAAGCTGGTGGCGGCCGGTAATAATCCCATGGCTATAAAACGCGGGGTTGATGCGGCTGTTGAAGTGTGTGTAAAAGAGCTTGAAAGGCTGAGCAAACCCACCAAAGATCAGCGTGAAATCGCACAGGTCGGCACCATCTCTGCAAACAACGACGAAACCATCGGCAACATCATCGCAGAGGCCATGAACAAGGTCGGCAAAGAAGGTGTTATCACGGTTGAAGAAGCCAAGAGCATGGATACCACCCTTGAAGTCGTTGAAGGTATGCAGTTTGACCGCGGGTATCTGTCCCCTTATTTCGTGACCGACCCCGAAAAGATGGTCGTATCACTGGAAGACCCCTATATTCTGATTAACGAGAAAAAGATCAGCAATATGAAAGATCTCCTGCCCATTCTGGAACAGGTCGCAAAAATGGGCAAACCCCTTATGATCATCGCTGAAGATGTGGACGGCGAAGCGCTGGCCACTCTGGTTGTCAATAAACTGAGAGGCACCCTGCAGGTGGCGGCGGTAAAGGCACCGGGTTTTGGTGACCGCCGCAAAGCCATGCTGGAAGACATCGCCATTCTGACCGGCGGCCAGGTTGTATCCGAGGATCTGGGAATCAAACTGGAAAATCTTACGGCCAACGACCTTGGCAAATCAAAACGTATTTCCATTGATAAAGACAACACCACCATCGTCGATGGCGCCGGATCACGTTCCGCTCTGGAAGGACGTGTCAAACAGATTCGCGCCCAGATCGATGAGACCACCTCGGATTACGATCGCGAAAAACTCCAGGAACGTCTGGCCAAACTCATCGGAGGTGTGGCGGTAATTAACGTGGGAGCCGCCACCGAAAC
>CAMYNZ010000546.1 GCA_947259865.1 uncultured Desulfobacterales bacterium
GTGGCATCATCTGCCGTATCCACCGAACCGGCTGCATCATACACTGTCCATTTGGTTGCAACAGCATCCTGCAAAATGCCATTAAATCGAATTATAAAACCAGTGACAGGAGAATAGGCTGTTTCCCACTCCAATCCTATAGTTCTGGAATCATTGAACTGTACCGGTGTATAAAACACGCTGCCATCATCCGGGTCGAATGCAAAATCGGCTATCCCGATATTTTTTAACTGGCTCCAAAAACCGGTTGCGGTGGCAGAAAAATCATTCTTCCCAAATTTTATCCCAAATTCGGTCTGGGTTATCTCCTGTACTTCTCCTTTTTGATTGATAGGGACATTAGAAAAATTATTGAAGTAATAATTCAGTTCCGGTGCTTTGTTTCCAGAGGAAAATCGGCCAAAAACAGCCATCTCATCGGTAACCTTATAATTTAGGGCTGCGGAATACGAAAGATAGTTGTAACTAAAATCGAATGAATCTTGCCCGCCTGTTGGGGCCAAAATTCCATTGTCATACTCAGTTGTTGGGTCGCCGTCATAACCTCCACCCTGTTCAAAGGGGGCAGCCTGATCTTTGCTTCCTTTATGGCCAATGGTCTCATATCGCAACCCCATATCCAAATGAAGAGATTCATGGATCTTCCAGCGATCATTCGCAAAAAATGCGATCTGCCGAACATCTGCCTGATCGGATAAGGCCAGAACGGGCTGACTGGGATTTTCCAGTGTTACCTGCAACATTCTCGGATTTGGTTCGTAGGTAACAAATCCAAAACTTCCCTGGGTATACAATGAGGTATCAGAGAATCCAGAGGCAAAACCAAACGTTAGGTCATGATTATGGGTCTCCTTGCGAATGGTAACTTGATTCATCCACTCATTGGCACCAATTTGTTTTAACCAGGATGCTGTTCCCATAATGGCATCATTGGGGAGCGTTCCGTCGCCAATGTACGCAAAGGAGCCGCCAGACAATATGCCACTATTGTCCACTCTTGCCACTTCTGTACCGGATAAAGCCTCACGGAAAACTAACTGTCCAATGGGAAACTGGGCCCCACTTATAAAATAGGCCAGGGGATCATTTAAGGAAACAAAGGCATTACTTATAGCCGTTTGCCAATTGGCATTTTTTCGAGAGTGTTTTAAATTAAAATGAAAAGTCCAATCATAGCCGAGGTTATGCACAAAGTCGATTCCAAATGCGCGATCCTGGGCATGAACACCCTGGGACGGATCGAAGCTGTTTGTGGCATTTTCATTTAGTCTTCTCCCATCCGGAACATTGGCTGAAAAAGCAGGCATCAAAAGTGCGGTTGAATTAAAATCCTGACCAAATGCCGCCTGTGGATCACTCCAGTTGGTTGCTGCAACTCCCGTATATCTATTCGTGAAATCGTCCAGGATCTTCCCGTAAAATTTTAGATATCCCTTACTAAACCTCTTTTGTACATTGAATTTAAACTGTCCTCCTTTGCTAAAGGTAAAATCCGTATTTCGAGCCCCGTCATCTATACGATAGTGCCCCCCAATATTATAAAACCATTGGTTGCCCAAGGTTCCTCCAAAAGTTGCATCAATCCTGGAAACCGGATTGCCTTCTCCCTGAACCCCGCCCTGAAGCTGAACCTCTCCACCAAAGTCATCTCTTGGCCCCTGAGATATAAAATTATAGATACCCCCGGGACCGTTCATTGCGGTTATCGCCGCACTACCCCCACGGATAGCTTCTAGTTTTTCTGTAGAGAGATCTATACGATGAAATATATCCGGACTGAAATAAGAATGTTGCACCAGGCTAACGGGTAGACCATCTTCTTGCAAAGAAACATAGTACCACCCCATATCGTCTTCCGCTGAAGCGGAGATCCCCCGAGTATACACACGGGTAAAGACCTCACCGGCAGACGGATCCGTATAGGTGCCAGGAACACTTTGCAAAAGATCTGCGGTACCTCTTCGGAAGGATTGTTGAATGGTTTTGGAATTGACAGTTGTTACAGCCGTGCTCGATTCGAGCTGTTTGCGCGGATCAAAAGTACCTGTGACCACTACATTTTGTAAATGCAATGGATCATCTTGTAATCTTATTGAAAGAGAGATGTCCTCGTTTTTAATCTGAAGATTTTCTGAATAGGTTTCAACACCCAGATAAGATATAGTGAGGGTATATGTACCCACGGTGACATCTACAATTTCAAAAACGCCCTTCTCATCCGTAATGGTAAATTTGAAGTTAGGTTGAAGCCTAACATGAGCCCCTGAAAGAAGCGCGCCCTGACTGTTTTTAACTTCTCCTGCGATCTTTACTTGAGAAAAAACGGCAGTATGAATTATACAAAAAAGTAATGTTACAAGAAGAGATATCTTGTTCATAAATGGCAAATAGATATGGACGTTTATTAATAAGTGGTTTTAATAATTGATTTGTACTAATTCATCATTTTAAACTCCACCCCCATGACTACCATAAGCGACTGACTCACACCCGAATTCTCATTGACAAAAACCAAATAAAGATCGTGTGGTTTGTCAGTCATATCGTTCGGAACGCTCAGAGGCGCCACTAGCAAAGAAGGCGCGAAGCCCATGGCATCTGATGCTTCCAGAAAGGTAGATGTTCCTACTAAAGTGCCTTGCGGGCTTCCAAGATGTACTTCAATTTTGCCGCCTGCAGCATTTAATTGTGCTATGGGTGCTGCCGCTAATAGTTCAACAGAGGAAAGACCAGAAAGATCAATTTGCTTCATTATCATATACGCCCCGGGTTTTGTAGGTATCGCCAACTTATTACC
>CAMYNZ010000547.1 GCA_947259865.1 uncultured Desulfobacterales bacterium
TATTCAAAATGATACATGCAAGCGCAGTACAACTGATAACCTCTCATATTGACGGAAATTAGCGATGGGCAACCAGAATATTTTGGTAGTGGATGACGAATCGGATATGCGAATTTTTGTTTCGACTGTCGTGGAAACCCTGGGGTTTACGCCGACTGCCGCCAAAGACGGGACCGAGGCCCTTGAAAAAGCCAGAGAGCGCCAGCCGGCGCTGGTGATCCTGGATGTCATGATGCCCAAAATCGAAGACGGCATACGAACCTATCAGCAGTTTAGGGAGGATTAAAGGCTGTCCCAAATCCCCATTATTATGTTGTCTGCCATTGAAAAAAAAACATTTTTCCACTCGATAAAAGTATTGAATCCTCTGAGCGAAGGGCCGGTGGCCGAACCTGAAGCTTACATGGAAAAGCCTCCCGATGCCGCTGAACTGGGCAAATTAATAACAGAGCTCGTGCCGGAGGATAACTGATGGGCATTTACAAATGTTGACTGATATGTTGCCATTATCCGGCAACATTTTTTACGTTTATCCCGCTGGCGTTTAGCCATGTTAAATTTTTTACAAAAAATTCGTCGCAGCCTGATTTCAAAACTGCTCATCCTGGTTGGCCTGAGCCTGTTCCTCAGTGTGTCCGTCTGGGCGTATTTTAATATTAAATACCAGAAAAAGAAACTGATGGAGGGCATTGTTGCCAGCGCCGATACCTTGACCACTACCATCAAGCTCGGCGCCCACTATGCCATGATGAACAATTTGAGGGAGGATATTAACCGCATTATAAAAAAAGCCGCTACGGCGGAAAACATTGAAAACATCAGAATTTACAATAAAGACGGTCAGATAAAATTTTCGAAAATCCATTCGGAAGTCGATCAGGTCACCAACATCAAAGCCGAGGCCTGCTTTGTTTGTCATCGCACGGACCCGCCCCAGTCACAACTGAGCTTGGCCCAAAGAACCCGCATTTTTTACTCTCCTGAAGGTTATCGACGGTTGGGAATCCTCAGCCCGATTTATAGCGAGCCCGGATGTTCGTCAAACGCCTGCCATTTTCACCCCGAGGGCAAGCAGGTTCTGGGAGCACTGGATGTGGTTGTATCGCTTGAGAAAACCGATAAGGAGATATTACTTTTTCAAAAATGGCTGGTGGGATTTGCGGTGTTCTTATTTCTATTTACTTCCGCAATTATTCTATTTTTTATTCTCCGCTTTGTTAAGCGCCCCGTTAAAAAAATGATGAATGAAACGCAGCTGATTGCAAATGGGGAGTACTTCTCCCAGATCGAAGCCGACCCCGAAGATGAAATGGGTCAGTTGTCGGTGGCGATCGGCAAGATGGCCCAAAAGATCGGCGAAAAGCAGCAGGAACTCAACAAGCAGAGAAATGAATACCAGACACTGTTTGAGCGGGCACCATGCCTTATTACCGTTCAGGATCGTAACTACCGACTGATCCGCTACAACCGGGAATTCAGTCAAAAATTCAGTCCTCAGCCCGGCGATTACTGTTACGCTGCTTACAAGGGACGGAGCCAGAAATGTACGATCTGCCCGGTTGAACAAACCTTTGAAGACGGTCTTTCACATTTCAGCGAGGAGAGAGGAATTAATAAGGATGGCAGCCCCACTCACTGGCTTGTCAATACCGCTCCCATCATGAATCAAGAGGGCGAAATCACTGCCGCCATGGAGATGAGCCTGGATGTGACCCATATCAAATTGCTGGAAGAAGAATTAAAAAAATCAGAGAAAAAATATTCCGCCATTTTCGACAATATCCCTAACCCGGTTTTTGTGCTCGATATGGACACCCTTGAGATACTCGATTGTAACGCCAGTGTAGAAAGTGTTTATGGATATAAAAAAGAAAAAATTATCCAAACGTCTTTTCTGCAGCTGTTCAGAGAAGAAGAACGAAATTACTACGAGAATTTAATCAAAACATCGTCTGTCATCAATCAGGTCAGGCATTTCAACGGCAGCGGTGATCTGCTTTTCATAAATATGCGGGTTTCACCGTCTGACTATCCGGGCGGGAAAGTACTGCTGGTAACAGCCAGTGACATTACCAAGCGATTGGAAGCCGAGCAGCAATTAATCCAGGCCAGCAAGATGGCCACTTTGGGCGAGATGGCCACCGGGGTGGCCCATGAACTCAACCAGCCCCTCTCGGTCATAAAGACGGCCAGTCGCTTCTTCATCAGAAAGATCGCTAAAAAAGAAAAGATCAAAGATGAGATCTTGTCTACCATGGCCACCGAGATCGATTCTTATGTCGATCGCGCGACCAAAATCATTAGCCATATGCGGCAGTTTGGCCGCCAATCGGATGTCACTCTGGAAAAGGTC
>CAMYNZ010000548.1 GCA_947259865.1 uncultured Desulfobacterales bacterium
TGCGGTTCAATAGAACCGTCAATCTGGTTCGAAATTGAACCAGGGCACCGCTATAGAAATCAATGGCGAATTTACACTCAAACTACTGATATGTTAACGCATACGGCTGACAACCGCCTCCGGTTGGCGTGCCATCTTGAACCGGCCATCGACCGTCGTTTATAAATGTAAACATGACGATTTTTTTCTTGACTTAGCAACATTGTAGCTAATATATAGCTATAAAATAACGTTATTTTTACGAATAACAGCCAACCCGATGGTGGAAATGTGTTAAAACAATATCACAATTAGAAAAGGAGCGCACATATGGCCGATTTAAATTGGTTACCGAGAGAGTCCGGCTTGAAAGACCATTATCTCTGGGGCGATGAGTACTTTTCGGATCAGGACCCGGGGATAATCTTCGAAAAAAAACCCATCCTCGATCCAGACGGTAAACCGGTTGAAGATCTTTACTCTGCCTGGATCACCTTAAACAATCCCAAACAGTATAATTCTTACACAACCGAAATGGTAAAAGGTGTTATTGCCGGATTTCAGCGGGTTTCGGCCGACAACTCGGTGGTGGCGGCCGTATTTACCGCTATGGGCGACAAGGCTTTTTGTACCGGTGGAAATACCAAAGAGTATGCCGAGTACTATTCCGGTCGGCCGAATGAGTACGGTAATTATATGGATCTGTTCAACGGCATGGTCGACAGTATTCTGACCTGCAAAAAACCCACGATATGCCGGGTAAACGGCATGCGGGTGGCCGGCGGCCAGGAAATCGGAATGGCCTGCGATGTAGCCGTTTCGAGCGATCTGGCCATCTTCGGTCAAGCCGGCCCCCGACATGGATCAGCCCCGGATGGCGGAAGTTCGGATTTTCTACCCTGGATGCTGCCCATTGAGCTGGCCATGTGGAACTGTATTTCCTGTGAACTATGGAGCGCTTACAAAATGAAACATTTGGGGCTCATCTCCAAATGTGTTCCGGTCATCAATGACAACGGTAAATGGGTGCGCAATCCTGCCATTATTGTCGATAAATGGATCGAAGACGGTGAAATCGTTTACGGTGAATTCAAAACCGGAGAGGCGGCTAAAAAAGCCCGAGAATACGTGAAAAATGTCAAAACTGATTTTGAACTGCTTGACAATGAAGTGAATAAAATTCTGTGGACCTACACCAACCTTTTCCCGGGTTGCCTGATAAAAAGCGTTGAAGGCATCCGTCTTAAAAAGAAATTTTTCTGGGATCAGGCTAAAGTGATCAACCGCCACTGGCTGGCAGCAAACATGAACAACGAAGCGTACCTCGGTTTCAATGCCTTTAATACCAAAAAGATTACCGGCAAAGACACTATCGATTTTATCGAATACCGTCGCCGCATGGCCCGGGGGGATGCCTTTGATCTGGAATTCATGGCAGCTGTCCTGGGAAAGCCCAAGGAATAGTTGATTGGAAAAATAGTTAAATGGGAGGATGCAATGCTGTTAGAAGGCAAAAATGCCATCGTAACCGGAGGTTCGCAGGGAATCGGGGCCGCAATCGCCCTGGAACTCGCCCGTGAAGGGGCCAACGTCTGTTTGACCTACCGTAAGCACGAATCCGAAGCGCAAGAATATGCCGACGAAATCAAAAAAATGGGCCGCAAAGCGCTGGCGGTCAAATGTGATATTTCGTCGTTTTCCGAGGCCGAAACCGTCGTCAAAGCGGCTCTCAAAGAATTCAGCAGCCTTCAAATCCTGGTGAACAATGCCGGCATGAACTGGGACGGCGTTTCGTGGAAAATGTCGGAGGAGCAGTGGGATCGTGTCATTGAGGTAAATTTAAAAGGTTATTTTAACTTTACCCGCCATACGGCGCCGATCTTTAAAGAACAAAAATACGGTAAAGTCATAAACATCACGTCCATCAACGGGCTGCGGGGAAAATTCGGACAGACCAATTACTCGGCTTCCAAGGCTGGTATCATCGGGTTTACCAAGGCGCTGGCAAAAGAGCTCGGCGGATTCGGTGTCAACGTCAATGCCGTGGCCCCCGGGTTAATTGAAACCGCAATGCTCAGAGATTCCGAATCTCGCGATAAGATTATTGATATGGCATTGGCGGAAATTGTGCTCAAACGTGTGGGTCAGCCCCAGGATCTGGCAAACGTGGTTGCCTTCCTGGCCTCCGACAAAGCCAGGCATGTTACCGGGGAAGTTATTAAGGTAGACGGCGGACAATATATCTAGTTTCCATTTTATAAATGGTTCTTTTTCCGATGCGCTGCGTTCTCCGCGGGTTTTACGTCTGCGACGTACATCAGTACGCCTCGACGAAAACCCTTGTGCGGCCTTGCTCATCGAAAAAATAG
>CAMYNZ010000549.1 GCA_947259865.1 uncultured Desulfobacterales bacterium
TTTTGTCGTCAAACCGATTTACATGTTATTGGCTTTGATCATCGCGATCTTGCTTTGGGAGAAAAGCGAACCTGAGCTGAAATCGTTGAAATGGAGTATGATCTTCTTTTTTATCGGTGAGAGCTTCTGTGCCGTAAACTACTTATTTACTGAAAATCATGATGCGCATCTGCTGGAATATCTGCATGGCTTCGGAATGGTGCTGAGTTTCGGGTTTGCTGCCTACGCCCTATTTGAATGGGTTGATCGGTATGCGCTGCATTATTCGGCGTCCGAAAAAAAATGTCATCTATCCGGTTTCTGCCGTCAATGTGTCAAGTATGAAAATGTTTCCTGCGGGCTGCGATCCGTGTTTGTATATCTGGGACTTGCCGGAGCAGTGGTGGCGCTGATGCCGCTCAGCACTCAACTGTACACGGTATCCTATAATACCGAAATATGGGGCACCGCCTACAATTATAACCACCCCGTTGTTTATCAGTTGGCCGAAGTGCGCTATTATCCTGTATTGGCCTCGGTTATGTTTCTGACAGCCGCCCTGCTGTTGAAACTAAAGCGTCGTAATCCCCTGCATCCGTCCAAAATTCTCTTTGCCGGTGCGATTGGAACCTTTGGTTTTTCCCTGTTTCGGTTGATTGTTTTTCAGGCCTACCGGGATAATCTTGTCTGGATGGATTTCTGGGAAGAAACCACCGAGTTTATCTATATTCTGGGAATTATCGCTATCCTGTGGTATTTTCGCCGATCTTTGTTTGCAGAGGCGTTAAAGCCAAAATCCTCTGCCTCCCAATAGAACCATCCGGAGTTATAATGATTTTCGGGCATTCAACACAAGGGCATACATTCCCCGCAGAACCAGGTTTGAAAGCCAATAATTTCCCAGGCCGTTTAAGGCAATCAGCGCAACCACATACCACCCTTGGGACAGGCTATGCAAGCCGGATAAAAACAATTTCTCCATTCCCGGCCATAAATTATGGGCGCTGTTGACATTGGCCGTTGGGGGTAGAAACCAAAAGCTAATCAGAACCAGCGATGCAAACAACGCCGTGGATCCGATCCAGGCATGCTTGTCAACACCCCCTTGCAGGTAGGCCAGCACGAGTAAGAAGGGGACACTGAAGAAATGATTGGAGGATTGCAGCCAGTCACCCGGGGTTGCGTCTTTCAGGTAGGTTGTTGTGCCCAACGGAAAATGACCGCTGATCAGCCAGAGGGATGTGTCCATCAACCAGAATAAATGGTGTGATAATAAGGCCACCAAGGATATAGAAATTAATAGTCGATTTCTAAACAGGGCACCGATCCCGCCCATCAGGGTCCCTACATGCGAGATCCAGAACAGATCCTCCGGGGTTCCCTTTAAAAAAGTGCGGGCCGCCAGAAAAGCAAAGTGGCCGATCATGCAGCACCCCACAAGCGGGAAAATCCAGTCTAAGTTATTGCGTTTCTTGTGTTGTTTTGCGATTCGGATCTCCGGGGTCCCCGAAACTTGCCACTCGGCTACCCCTTTCTTAGTTTTCTTGAATCCCCCACCCGCAGGGTCACATTTTTGGCGTCAAAATATTCGATCAGCGGAATAACAAATTTGCGTGAAACACCGGTTAATTGCTTAAACTGGGGGGTTGTCATCTCGCCACGAGATTTCAGGAATTCAATCATTCTTTTCTTCAGGTCGTCGACGGCTTTGGCATGAAAATAAAGATCATCCTTGGTTTTTACAATTTGTCCTTCCTCTATCAGATGCATCAGGACATCTTTGGCCCGGCTTGGATCGGTGTCCAGCGTAAGAATGACATCGCGAAAATACGGGGGCTGCAGTCCGCCTTTTTGATAGATTTTTAAAATACTGTCCCGGATATCGGCCTGGTCCTTTCCCAGTGACACCTGATGGCTTTCAAGGCGAACGGTGTTTTCTTCCTGCACAACTTGGCTGCTTTTAATCATTTGGTTGAGTGCCATATTGAATAGCTTTGAATCTGTTAGCTGCGGGAATTTGGATTTTAACTCTTCTTTGGGCATTCCGGCTTTGAGAGGATAGGTATGATGATATGTGCCCAAATATTCTGCGGTTTTTTGTTTTAAAGTATCAAAGGCAGCCTGGTGGATAAATATGCGGTTTTCCTTATCCGTTTGAACCACCCTTTTTTGAGACAACTTATGCTGCAATATGGTCTCAAGCTGCTTATCGGTCAGGTTGGTCATGATCTTCAGATGCGCAAAAGAGACGCCGCTGTACCCCGCTTGCTCCACGTGCTCGATGATAACGGTTTCAGGATCATTGTCGGCCAGATGCTGCAATCCCTGAATGATTTCCGGTTTCAAGCGTTTGTGTTTCGGC
>CAMYNZ010000550.1 GCA_947259865.1 uncultured Desulfobacterales bacterium
TTATCCGCCCATAGCCTGGCCGGTATGACGGCATTTTGCGATCTTGAGGACCGCTGAATTAATTTGGGCGCAGATACTCTCATCTCCCGGTGAACAGGTAATTGCTACAGAAAATAATGGATAAATATTAGATAGATAGACGATGGGAAAGACAGTACATTGCAAATGCAAAACAGGTTGTCGGACTGGTCGTTGTGTTTGCTATAAAAACAATGAACCTTGTGGTGACAAATGCGGATGCAAGGGTTGTCATAATCCCTTTAATGGAATGGATATCGACAATCTTTCAATTTGCGCTCTGCAAAATATTGAAGAATACAAAGAGCTTTCAGAAGAAGAACTGGAAGAGCAGTATCAACTTTCCTGTGGTTGTGAACAAGTGTCATTGAAAAGGCTCATGGGCGAGTACATTTGTTCAAAATGTGGCGACGCATATTGGTATTCCTTTTGTTGGGATGAAGTGGTTGAAGATAGTTGTACGTGGCATTGTCAAATATGTCGGGCCTGCCGGGATTGGAGGGAATGGCATTGTGAAAAATGTAACCGGTGCACCTATGGGATCACACTTCCGTGCGAAAGTTGTGGCAGGCGAAAGCGTCAATTTATTGATGATTAAAAAAGAAATTGAATTGATCGTATTTTTTTCGGGACAAATTTTGATAAATTGTGTATGGTATTCTTCAAAAACTGTGAATTTTCGAGGGTTTGGTTTATTATGAAATAAAAGGAGTAAAATCAGATGGTTAAAAACGCCACAGCTTGTGAGTCTGGATGAATCCGTAGCGGATCGTGAGAGTTTAACAACGATTGAAGCGGTAACGGATCAAATCAACGATCAAGTTGGCGATATCATCAGTTGGGTTAAGACATGTAAAGGCATTGAGTTTTTACAATTTGAAAAACAGCTATTGGTCAAGGTATATGATTTGGGTAGGCTGTTTATTTCATTATTTTTATGTATGCGACAGGCACATTGGGAGCTTACCCATAGCGCGGAAAAGTTTGATGGTAAGCGTCAAGGTGCAAAGGGTCGGCTGATCGGCACCGTATTTGGCAAGGTGCGCTATTTTCGAACTTATATTTATCGCGGTAAAATTGAAGGTGGCTACTATCCATTAGATCTTGAGTTGGGACTTCCCTGGGATGGGTTCAGCATGCTGGTGCGCAGTTATGCGTGCCGGCTTGCCGCCAAAATGAGTTATGCTCAGTGTGTGCTGGTATTAACCACGTTTTTGGGCTGGTCGCCGAGTCAAAAAACGATTGAAGAGATGGTGCTGGGTTTGGGCCAACATAGCGGGCAATGGTTTGAATCTGCTCCGGCGCCGGAAAATGATGGTGATGTTCTTGTCGTGCAGATCGACAGCAAAGGGACTCCGACCGCTACGGAACAGGAGTTAAAAAGGCGTCGTGGTAAAAGAGTCGCGAATGCTCACCCCGGATCCCAGCGACACCGTGGCAAAGCGGCACGTAAGCGTCGAGGTTCCAAGAAACGTAAAAAGAAGGGGGATAAATCTAAAAATGCTAAAATGGCTACCATCGTAGTTATGTACAGCCTTAGGCGTAGCGATGACGGATTATTGGAGGGGCCGATCAACAAGAAAGTCTATGCTTCTTATGCTCCCAAACGCCATGCGGTTGCAATCGCGCGTCGCGAGGCAGATAAACGTGGATTTAGTCGCAAAAGCAAAAGATTAGTTCAGATTGTTACTGATGGGGATAAGGATTTACAGAGCTATATTGAAGATTTTTTTCCCAAAGCTATTCATACGATAGATGTTTTTCATGTTGTGGAATATCTATGGGATGCTGCAAGTTGTCTTTACAAGGAAGGCAGTGATGAGCTCGTAGAATGGGTTGAGGCTCAAAAAGAAGCCCTTTATGATGGCCGCGCTTCAGAGATAGTCGAGCAGATAGACAAACAAATCAGTTTACTTCCCAAACGAGGCCATGGCGTAAAAAGTAAAAGAGATCGATTGGAGAAAGTCAGAAACTACCTTAACAAACGCTTAGACAAGATGGATTACAAAATGCTGCGTGAACAAGATCTGGAGATTTCATCGGGATCTGTGGAGGGAGCCGTAAAGTATGTTATTGCCAAAAGATTTGACAGCGGTGGCATGAGATGGATCAAAGAACGCGCAGAGGCTTTGCTCCAACTTCGCTGTATAGAAGTCAACGGAGATTGGGAAGCGTTCATAGAGTATGTTCATGATAAAACAAGTCGGCAAGGACGCCGGCTGAAAGAGAACTTCTTCTTAAAAAGTAAAGAAGCAGCGGAGCTTCCAACTTATGGACTTAACAGATAATTCTAGTGGAATAAAAAGGGAGCTGGGAAAAACT
>CAMYNZ010000551.1 GCA_947259865.1 uncultured Desulfobacterales bacterium
GACGCATTGACAGCCATGGCGTTTCTGGTAAAAGCCGATGGTCAGTATGCTAACATCCCTTCCGCCCAAGCCCTTCTTTCCAAGGACTCTTCTAAATATATCGGCCATATTATCATGCACCATCACCACCTGGTGGAGTCCTGGTTCCAACTGGATCGAGCAGTACAATCTGGAAAGCCGGTCAAAACCTCGTCCTCATTTAATAAAGAAGAGTGGCGCGAAAGTTTTTTATTGGGGATGTTTAATATGGCCATGGGTCTGGCACCCAATATCGTGCCATTATTAGATTTGTCCTCCAGACATCATCTTCTCGATTTGGGAGGCGGTCCCGGTACTTACGCCATTCACTTTTGTCTCCACAATGCCGACCTGCGAGCTACCGTTTATGATTTGCCCACCACCCGGCCATTTGCTGAGAAGACGATTGCGAAATTTAACCTTGCGGACAGAATTAATTTTGTTGATGGAAATTATTTAAATGATCCAATTGAAGGCCGATATGATGCGGCCTGGCTATCTCATATTCTTCACGGTGAGGGGCCGGAAGAATGTTGCATGCTGATTAAAAAAGCAGTTGAAGCATTAGAGCCGGGAGGCATGATCATCATCCATGATTTCATCTTAAATAATAACATGGACGGACCGCTTTTTCCGGCCCTGTTTTCTTTGAATATGCTTCTGGGTACGCAATGCGGTCAATCCTACTCAGAAAAGCAGATTTTTGAAATGCTGACCGCAGCCGGCGTGAAAGGCCCGGTGCTCTACCATGCCGCGCCGTTCGCGGTCGTGCGTTGGACCAACATGTGGTTTCCGGCGCACCTGAGTTTCTTCGGCGACTGGTTCGGCGGACCGCTACAGCGTCTGTTCGGTCGGGGCATCGAGCAACAATATCCAAATTCCAATCTCCAATAATTCAAATGCGTATTGAATTTGGTTGATTGAATTTTGCGATATGGAGTGTCAGCAGATGCCCGAGGAAATTTTCGATCCAGTTGATATCATGGGACCCCAAATTTTTGGCCTTCCCGTGGACCGTCAAGTTCTGCTTTCCAACCACAAAGATGTCTATAAAAAGCGAATTGAAAAGCGGCAGCGAAAGTTAATTGTCAGAATACCATTTTTAAAATCCTTTTTAAGGAAAGGTGAGAAAATATTGCTGGTGACTACCGGCTACTCACCCCTGGCTTCTCCGGCCCAGTATCTGACAGGCTATCTTTTTGTTTATCTTAAGCGCGCCATGTATATTTTCACGAATTACCGAATTCTTCATATCCCTACGACTTCGGTCGGCAAGTATAAAAGTTCGATTGCCCAGATAGATTATGCGGGATGCCAATCCATCGTGCTAAAAGGCGGAACCCTCGTTATTCAATATTCAAAATCGGGTGAAAGCGAGAACTTTAAGGCAATTGCCATATCCGAGCGCAAAAAAATCAGGACTTTACTAAAAAAAAATATTCCGCTATCCGGCACAAAAAGCCATCTGGCCCAACGTATTCATCTTTGTCCGCGTTGTGCCCGCAAACTCACAGCGGGCAAGTACACGTGCGGAAACTGCCATCTTGAATTTAAAAGTAAATCCGTCGCCACAACCATAGCTGCCCTTATTCCGGGCGGCGGCTACTTTTATACCCAACATTATCTCATCGGAGGTCTCAATGCCCTGCTGGAAATTTTCTTGATCGCTTATGGCGTCTTTCTTTTTAATGATTTCTTCAATCAGATTCCAGTTAATATGATTCATTTGGTGCTGGTGCCGCTCATTTTTTTCTATATAAAAATCTCCTCCGTAATCCATTCGATTCATTTTATCGATGAATTCATTCCCCAAGAGACCAAGAAAAAATCTCGCAAAACATCCTAATTCTCAGAGATATGTTTTCCCAAAATATGTTTCGAAATTATCTCGCTGAATAGCTGGTGGAGATCTATGCGATATTCAAAGGCAAGGTTACGTCGATAATAAACCGTATACTCTTACCAGTCCTGGCGAAGTCCCTTTTCTGTTGGACGCTGTACTCTTTTGAATGTGACCCGGTTTCCACTGCCGCACGCAGTTTGAAAAACTCCCCACCCCTCAGATATCAAAAAAAGAGGGTGGCCCTTAAAAAATCCACCCTCAGCATTCAAAAGCTTGATTTGCCGCTAAATAACAAAAAGAGCCAAATTAAGGTGAGATCTTTCTTAATTTGATTCAATTCAGAAAAGACTATCGACGTTCAAGTTGCCAGCTGCTTTTTGATCTTAGCCTTCCGTTAAGATAAACGATTCTTTCAAGCGCAAACGATGCTTCACCTATCTTTTTGATGGTAGTTACATTCTCCAAGATTTTACCGGCTCTATGTCTGGGTTTAACCTTTCTAATATAAGCCAATTCATCGGGTGATACTGAGATTAATTCGATATCGGAGTTAGGGCTTTCTTCGGCTAAACTTTTTTCGCTTAAATAGAGTCGAAAAATTTCATCTTCTGTAGTCCAATTTTCCTCTGATTGCAAAGTACTCTCAAGAACAAACTGTTCCTTTGTGCGCATTCTTCCCTCTGACATAATTGAATAATTGTATATCTGTTCGTCCAATTTACCTTCCGTTGTTGAACACCTAAGTACCCGTGCGTTGCCTGCCCATTCACCTTCTAATCGCTGAAATAGCTTTTGGAGATCCAGGTATTCGCCCTCACCAATATACCTTGGCGTAATCCTCTCATATGCAGACCTGCCCTGTTGAACACTATATGATGGGCTAAAACATTCAAAGGCGGACCATTGCGATTGAGTTTGTTTTGCCTCTCCTAATTCCTTTTGCTCCTCCACACTGGTTTGCTGTTCTTCTTTTTTTATTTCTTCATTGAGCGCATCTATTATTTCTTGATCGGTCTTGACGCGTATTAGATGTGCGATTTCATCGTGTTGGTACTCGTCAAACAGAATTTTTACATTGCTGTCTTTGGCCGGAGACTTGTTGCTGTAGTGTTTTACGCCATTTTCGTCAATCCATTGATAAATTCCGGCATCCAGCTGTG
>CAMYNZ010000552.1 GCA_947259865.1 uncultured Desulfobacterales bacterium
GGATACCCTGAGAGATTATACGGCCAAAACGAAACATGCCGTGACGGCCCTTAGACCGGACACGCCGGAACAGGCGCTTACCCGGGAGACTTTAAACCACTCGGTTGACCTGCAAGCCCATCTGGAACGGCTTTTTTCGCCCAAACAAAAGGATCTTGTCTTTAAAAAGCTGAACAGAATGCCATTCACCAAAACCGAGCGCGAATACTACTCACGGGTTGTTCGAAAAAAACTGGTGTCCATCGCCAATTCGGAAGTCAGTTATATCGCGAACAGGCTAACAAAAAAATAATAAATCACGGTTGTCCGGTTGGCCCGTTTCCGGTTTGCCAGTTACATAAAATCAGACACTTTTCCGATTCTTACGGGCTCAACGGGCTAAACCGGCCAACGGGATAACCCTCTAAGGATTTAAGTTATTTTAAAAAATGGCGATACCAAAAATAAACTGATTTAGATTCTTAAGGAAAAACTCAAGGAAAACGCAATGGATATTTTCTGGGATATAGCCTTACATACAGTGGAAATTTTGACGTTGTTATTTGGTGTTCTGGGAATGGCCTTTTCCATGTTACTTCTGTTTTCTCCCAGATTGACCAAAACCCTTGGCAGCTTTTTTAACCGTAATATCAGCGTCGAACCAAAAATCAATATCCTGGATAAGGATATTGAAACCGAAACCCTCATCTACGGCCATCATGTTGTTGTTGGTCTATGCATGGTCGCCGGCTCGGTGTTTGCCTTTATTTTTTTCGTTTTTAATCTGAATATATCAAACTTTGCCAATGTGTTTATTGTTTCCCGGAAATATTTCCTGGTCCTTGAAATCGTTTTTTACGCTTTTGCCTGGATTGCGCGAGTCGCCTGCATCCTTGGAATCGTGTTTGGCGGGTTTCTTCTGTTTGCGCCGGATAAAACGCGACATATCGAGAGCAAAGTAAATACCTGGTTTGAGACCCGGGGCCTTTTTGATAAACTGGATAACACGCGTCCCGAACTGGATGCGTTCTTGTTTCGACACCCCTTTTTCTTCGGTCTTGCCGGAGCCCTTCTTTCCTTTCTTATCATCACCCTGGCGGTTGCTAATTTGCTGAGCTGATTCTGCTTCGACCGCGTTTTTGATTGACCGGATTAAAATATTCATCTAATAATGGCCTGAAAAAATCTGAGTTTTTATATTTTATATATCGGCGAACATGAGAATTTCGTATTCGGTGAAGCGCAAAGCGCACGCCCCAAAGTGACTTTGCTTCGCATAAGGAGCGTATCATTTGAGGCGTGTTGCACCTGAGGTAGGAGGTAACCAAATCTTCGAGTTTCGAAGAAGCGCTCCTCGAGGCCCGCAGGACCGGTCCTCAAGGCCGTCAGGCCGATCACTTTATATTGAATTGGAGTAGATGATGCTAAAAAGCGAATTCCGGATTTTTCCGTCCGAGAGAATGCGTGCTGACTTTCCGTGGCAAATCTGGGCCGTAGGGTGGTTGTGTATTTTTAAGGGCATTCTATGGCTGGCATATGAGCCAAGCGTTTCGGATTCAATTCGCACGCTGCTCGGTTATAAATACATCCTGGAGATGGTGCCCCTGATACTTTTGGGGATCGGTATCTGGAATTTGCGGAAGTGGGCCGTCTGGGGCGCACTTGTTATCTGTGCGCTTAATTTGGTTCTTATCCTCTTTACCCCCCAGTCGTTCAGTGCAATGGTGGTAAAATCCGAGGTCTTAACCTGGTCGGTGTTGCTGTCCGTTGTGACCCTGCTTTGTAACGGTCCGCTGGGCGATGTGCTGATCCTTCTCGCCACGCCTCTTCTTTTAAAACACGTCAAAAAGGCATAAGGGTTCTGGGTTCAACGTTCAAAGGTTCAAAGACTTGCTATATTGGTTTATCTGCTGAATTGGTTTAATTGGTTCTATTGAGGACTCGTGGGAAATTATTTAAGACAGGATCTACAGGATTTACATGATTCTTATTAAATTTTCAGTTTCCGGAAGAAACCGAAAATACACAATCGCCTTCGGCGAAGGTGAACATATTCCTATGCTTTTAGGTAATTAATGGGCACTACAAAATGATTTGCTAGCACATGGCTATTAATTAAACATAATTCCGCTCTAAGCGGATTGAGTAGGATCACTTTCATCCGGAAAGTGATCCAGAAATAAATAATCCAAATAATCCTGTTAATCCTGTCTAATAAAAGTTCAGAAATTCTGGAGGGGACGGGAGATGGTCGGGGCGAGAGGATTTGAACCTCCGACTTCCTGCTCCCAAAGCAGGCGCGCTACCAGGCTGCGCCACGCCCCGATCTGCGGGAGACTTTTTAACA
>CAMYNZ010000553.1 GCA_947259865.1 uncultured Desulfobacterales bacterium
TTTCCCGACACGTTTTGGTCTTTCAAATACGCTTTAAAATTTATCCGCAAGAAAGCAGCCTATCCGCCGCTGGGCTTGCTCACCGTGGCGGCCATGTTACCGGATGAATTTCACAGTCGTCTGGTGGACGTTAACGTTGACCGTCTCACCGATGATGATCTCGCATGGGCGGACTTGGCCTTCATCGGAGCAATGGCAGTTCAGCGGGACTCTGCCAAACAAATCATTGCCCGGTGTAAAGCGACAGGGTTGAAAGTGGTCGCGGGGGGACCGCTTTTTACTGCAGAACCGGATGCCTTTGAGGAGGTCGATCACCTGGTCCTCGACGAAGCCGAACTCACACTGCCGTCTTTTCTAGGGGATCTGAAAAGCGGCCATCTGAAAAAAATCTACCGGGCATCGGGTTTTTGCGATCTTCATCACACTCCGTCTCCGGCCTGGGACCTGATCTTTATGAAAAAATATGCGTCCATGAGCATTCAGTTTTCCAGGGGCTGTCCCTTCAACTGCGATTTTTGCAATGTGACGGTTCTCTTCGGCCACAAACCGCGACTGAAGTCAGCACCACAGGTGATCGCAGAATTGGATCGTCTGTATGATGCCGGTTGGCGCAGTAATATTTTTTTTGTGGACGATAATTTTATCGGAAACAAGCGCTACTTAAAAACGCGACTGCTGCCGGCGCTGATCGAATGGCGCAAGGACAAGAAGGGGTGTGTATTTTTCACAGAAGCTTCGATCAACCTGGCCGACGATGCCGAGCTTATGGACCTGATGGTCAAGGCAGGTTTCGATTCGGTTTTCATTGGCATCGAATCGCCCAATGATGCCAGCCTGACCGAATGTCAAAAAGTCCAAAACAAAAACCGGGACCTCATTCATGATGTAAAGACCCTGCAGCGCGCCGGTTTAGAGGTTCAAGGGGGCTTTATTGTCGGCTTTGACAGCGATACCGCGTCAACTTTCCAGCAACTTATCGATTTTATCCAAAAAAGCGGCATTGTGACCGCAATGGTGGGACTCCTCCAGGCACCACCGGGGACCCGGTTGTTTGACCGTCTGAAGAAGGATAACCGCTTGTTGGGTATGAGCTCAGGCGATAATGTGGATGGCACCACCAACATTAATCCCAGGATGGGGCTCGATCAGCTCAGGAACGGCTACCGGTCTATCATGGGACATATCTATTCCCCCAGGCATTATTATCGGCGTGTAAAAGTATTTCTCAAAGAATTCGGCAAATCCAGGGTGGACACACCGATAGATCTTCAACGATTTCTTGCGTTTTTCCGTTCCAGCATTCGACTGGGAATTGTGGGCAAGGAGCGTTTCCATTACTGGTCTTTAATGATCTGGACGCTGGTGCGTAAACCCAGGCTGCTTCCCCTGGCCATCACCTTAGCCATATACGGCCATCACTTCCGGAGGATATGCGAGATACATATTCTTTGAGCCGGGTAGCAAATTATACTTTGGAGCTTACAGACATTTGCCGCAAACTCATCGCCGCGCAGTTTCGCTCTGAGGGGAAAGGACGCAGTGCGGAGATCCTCGGGACAATGGAAAAAGAGCTGCGCCAGATACGCTCCACGGCTTAACGCCGAGTACAGGAGATCCAAGGCCAGACAGACGCAGATGCCACGCGCATTTACGGCAAGGCATACAATAAAAATGCAGAATTCTATGCCTTCTTGCGTACTCTGAAAGCTACAAAGAGAAAACGAATAAGAATTCCGTAATGATCCTCACCACGGACAGCGAATTCTATCAATACATCATGCAAGCGGTTCCAGGCGAAGCGCAGAGCCTATCAGCTCCGGTTGCACGAGGGACTGCGCCATATGCAGGAAACGTTGGAGGGTTAAAACGGTCTCCGGGGGGAAACTGACGGTGGTGATTGTGACCAGAGTCTCCGGCTGGAGAATTTCATGCAATGGCGGGCAAGAATCCATCGGAAAGGAAGCATTATGCCAAAGAACTTGGAGTTACTGAATATCGAGCAATTACTGGCTGAGGCCGATGATCTCATCCAGCAGATTAATTCCGATGTCATCAAGGACATGGAAGAAGAGCATCTCCTGCAGTTTGAAAAACACGCTCAAAACTTAAAAAAAATAAGATCAGAGATTCAGGGCAAGATCGAGAAGAAAGGAACATCGGAAATAGGCTCTGGCGCTGAGGGTATGCACGAGGCGATCCAAGATATTGTGAAGGCCATGCAGGACTTGAAAAAAATACTTTTCTGATTGTCATCCAAAACCTTTGGGTAACAGTCGGTCGCTCAATCGAATTTAAAATAATACGCCTTTACCG
>CAMYNZ010000554.1 GCA_947259865.1 uncultured Desulfobacterales bacterium
CCTTGAAGGGCACCAGGTCATCATTTTCCATCAAATAGGTGCCATTGGTTGAATCCAGGTCGCGAAGGTAAATTCGTCCATTTTTAATTTTCATTGCGGCATGTCGTCTGCTAACAGAGGGGGAATTTATATAGATATGATCTTCTATATAAACATCACCTTCTCTACCTATGATATACGTTTGGCCGTCTATGAGTCCGAAATCCTTGCTCAATCTGTTACTCATTTAAGCCCTTCTCCAATACCGTACTGCAACTACCAAGAATATACCTGCCGCGAGATGTTAGGCAATACATCTCTCATGTCGGTGTCTCGAAGCCCAACGTTTTATGACACGGATCAATAAACAAAGAAAAATGTCGGTTTCAGAACCTGATACTTCAAATTTGGACGTCTGTTCCGGGTCGGTTATCGCCGCTGATTCAGAAGGCTTGAGCGGCAGTTTTCTCGAAAGCGGACTCCCAAGTGGCTGTGTCAGGAGGCAATCTAGGGCCAAAAGTCGACACTCGACTATTGACACGGGTATAAGACTTTTTGTTAACACAAGGCGCCCATCTCGCTTCTCAACAATCTACGACTGCGTTTACTCAATGCCCAAGCATAGCTTTTATGCTTTCTACCCTCCGCTCAGACTAGAAGACAATTTGTCCGCCCACACTGAAAAACAATACTGATTCGTCATTTGCAAAATCTTCAACATCAAAAAGATTGCAAGCTTCAGCCCTAAGACCAAAATGTCGGTTGAGCATAATCTCGATCCCTGCAGCAAGCAGAAATCCATTACTATCCTCGCTTACACTATCAAATGGTCCGGATAAAGTAGAATCCGCGAAATAAATACCACCTTTGCCAAAAAAATTTAGCGTTGATTCTCTATTTCTCGAACTATTAATCGTTAGTACAAGATTGATTGTTTCAACTTCAACTTCAATACCAGTCAAACTCGCAACTTCCGACTCCCCCGAATCGTAAAATGACACCTCATAACCTAAGCGGCTATTCTCGGGTCGAAACCCAAAGTGAAAAATCGATGCATCACCGTCTTCGATATCATCGTAATCAAATTCAGACTTACCTATGGCAATGCCAAGGTTAATATGACCGGGTGAGCTGGGCCGCTCCGAACGAGCTGGTCCTCTATAGTACGCAGCGGCGGGCGGATACACTGGGTGATAAAAGGGATCGCGGTAGTGGTAGTAGTGGTCATGACGGTCATTATCGTGATCATCAACTGCTTTAGGCGTTGTGATCTCTTTATATTCCGGTGTTTTTTTTATGATGTCTCCGTATTCAGAATCACTTCCAGAAAGGGATGGCAAACTCAATATGGATAATATACAGAGCATTAAAAAGTGGATGGTGGCAGGTTTCATGTAATTGACTTCTCCCTCACAGGGCATCCACTTTTACTGCATTAATCGAATTATTAGTAACATGCTAGTAATCAAACCATGAGTTCTGATTTGGCATACTGATGCGAATCAATATTTATAATGAGAGGCTGTTGTGGGTCGTCTATCGCCGCTGATGCATCGTGTTTGAACGGCTATTATCTCAATTGCAGACACTGAAAAATTTTTCATGGGCTTCTGAGAACGGCCATAAGCGGACTCTAGCGTTTAAGGCTTGTTCGGGTGAATATACGAATGTGACTAAGGTTTCTAAAACTCGATACGCGCTTATCACCGGAGGCACAAGTGGAATCGGGAACGGCTTTGCGCATGAACTCGCTCGGGATGGTATAAATTTGGTCATCATCGCGAGAGACGAGGTCCGGCTTAAAGAAGTCAAGGGCGAGCTCGAAGCCAGTTATTCGATCAAAGTAAAAATCATATCCAGGGATCTTACTGATCCTGAAGCTCCTGAAGAAATTTTTAAAATTTTAAAACAAGAAGGAATCGTTCTGAGCATACTGGTGAATAATGCAGGGTTCAACGTTCACGGTAAGTTCGAAGAAACGGATTTTGACGAAGAGCTAAAGATGATACGCCTTCATATAGTCGCGTTAACACAACTCACGAAGCTGTTTTTAAGACAACGCTCTCGGCAGTTGGAAAACATGATACTCAACGTGTCGTCAATTGCGGGTCTGGTGCCGGGTCCTTTAGTTTCGGTCCATTTTGCCACGCGGGCTTACATTTTGAATTTTTCGCTCGCACTTACCAACGAACTCCAGGGATCAGATACTCATGTGACCTGTCTTTGCCCAGGTCCGACGAAGAGCTCTTTTTTCGACCGTGCCAGCATGGGTGATGTAAGACTGGCAAGTGGCAAACCGATAAAACTTATGGATGCGCAGGCAGTGGCT
>CAMYNZ010000555.1 GCA_947259865.1 uncultured Desulfobacterales bacterium
AAATTCGTGCTTCGAATTTATTTCTGGGCATTGTAGATTAACCCTCTGCCTGCCAAAGTATTATTTCTCAATTCAGTAAATTCATAAGTCCCATCATATGATCCCTTTCTCCTTCAAGCCCTCAAGTTCATCATCAGCGTAACCCAGCAACTGACCGTAAATCTCCTTGTTGTGTTCCCCAAAGCGGGGTGGAAATGAAAGCCGGCGATCCGAGGCTTCAAGATAGGGGGTTATGTTCGGGGGCGGCGCCAGAGTGATCTGTCTTCCGCTAACCGGGTCCTGGGCAAACAACAGTCTCCTTTGCACCAATGGATCCTCAATAACTTCCGATGTTACTTTTATCTTGCTGATCGGAACGGTGATCGAAGTAAACAGGTCAATCAGTTCTTCCGATGTATAGTTTGCGCTAATCTCATTAATGGCACGGTTCAGATTGGATACGTCTTCGATCCGGCCCGCATTTTTTTCATAGGCTGTTTTATCCAGAGACTTAAATTGCTCCAGGGAAACCATGGCTTTCCATTGTCGATCGTTACCCACTGCCAGGTAAACAAAACCGTTGCTGGTATTATAAACCGACACCGGGCAAAAAAATTCGTGGGTATTTCCCCGGCGTTTGATTCTCTTGCCGAAGCTGGCAGTCAGTGTGATCGGAACTGTAAGCCAAGAAACCGATGACTCAAACATCGACACGTTTACGCAGGTCCCTTCACCGGTAAGTTGTCGCTTAAAGAGTGCTTTCATCAGCAGGCCGTAAGCGTGTTCACTGGTGCCCATATCGGGCAGCGGAATACCCATCACCTGGGGGGCACCCTCAGACTCTCCGGTCAAATCCATCAATCCTGATCGCGCCTGTAATATAGGATCATAGGCGGCTTCGTTGCTGTCCGGCCCGAAACCGGTAACCCCCAACCAGATGATATCCGATTTGATTGATTTCAAGGTCTCGAAATCGATGCCCAGTTTTTTATAATTTTTGGGCAGCTGGTTGGTTATAAAAATATCTACATTGAGTTTTTGAATAAGAGACTTGAAAATATTTTGGCCCTCCGGCTCCGCAAGGTTCAGTGTTAAACCCTTTTTGCCGGCATTTATGCACAGGAAATAGGCGTTCATTCGCTCTTCTTCCAGGACGTTTTCCCCGACGAATCGATTCGGATCACCATATACCGGATGTTCCAACCGAATGACATTCATTCCGTCCTGGGCCAACCTGAACGTCAGGTAAGGGACGACCGTTGCCTGTTCGAGGGATAAAGTGGTGAGATCTCTAAATTGATCCATTGAGTTGCTCCATAGGTTGATAGTTGACGTGATAGGATGATAAAAGTGCTACCTCCATTGTATTCAGTGGTCGGCCAGACGTCAGGGCAGTTACCGCTCAACCCATTTATTGTATACGGTATACAATAGGTATCTGTCAAGAACGATTTCCTGACATTTCGGGTTGACCGATCGATAGATTTTTAGAATGGGGATTCGAGAATTTTGAGTCCTAGACACCGAAGTAATCGATCATTCCGAGGAGCGGTTGAGAAGTTTTTTGCGTACCTTCCCCAGAGACGTACGGGGAAATTCCCTGCAAAAGGTAACCTCTTTCGGCCACTTGTATTTTGCCAACCGGCCGTTGCAAAATGCCAGGACATCCGCGGCGCTCAGATCGGCGCCGGGTTTCAGAACAATAAATGCACGCCCCACCTGACCCCATTTTTCATCTGCCACCCCGATGACGGCTATCTCTTCAATATCGGGATGTGTTCTTAATACCCGTTCAGTTTCGGCAGGATATACATTTTCTCCACCGGATATATACATATCATCGGCGCGATCCACGAGGTAGAAATAGCCGGCTTCGTCTATCCGGGCCAAATCCCCTGTGTGAAGCCACCCACCCTTGACTGTTTTTTCGGTTCTGATTGGATCCTGCCAGTATTCCTTCATCATTATCGACCCCCGTACAACGATCTCACCAACTTCTCCGGGCTCCACCGGTTTACCGGTACGATCTATAATATTTACTTCGGCATGAAAGACGGGGCGCCCGACAGTTCCAGGCTGATTTAAGGATTCTTCTTCCGAAGCCCATAAAAGGATGGAGGTTTCGGTCTGACCCATAATTTGTCGCACAGCCATGCCGGCTTCTTTGCATTCGAGCAACAGCTCGGGGGTTGTCTTCTCACCCCCAATCGCACAAACCTTCAACGAAGAAAGGTCTCTTCTTACTTTCGAATCAACAGCCAAAAGTGCCTTGTAGACTGTTGGCACACCCAAAAATTTTGTAACTCTGAA
>CAMYNZ010000556.1 GCA_947259865.1 uncultured Desulfobacterales bacterium
CTGCAATATGGTCAAAATAAAATTTAACCGGGGCCTGACAGGTGATCGCCCCCGTAATATTGACACCCTTTGCCCCCAGCGTTTCGCCCAATTCAGGTTTTCGACCTATGAGCACTGTTTCCGGGTATTTGTTGAGCAGGACTGCAGCTAAAACCGAACCTGTGGCTCCGGCCCCAATAATCGCTATCCTTAATTCTTTCATATTTTATCCCCCATTTCTTTCTAATAGTTCCCTCCATCTGAGATCAATATTTTTTTTCGCCTCCTGATCGCACGCTGCCACTATGTAGTAGGCAATGGTTTAATAATATTCTAAAAAAAGATCTATTATTGAAATAAAAAAAACTTAATCCAGATATTTTGAAAATAAAATTTCACTAATACATATTGCATAAGCATTTGTTAATATTTATTTATTAAAATATTTTTCAAATATTTTACATTTGTTGAATTGTAATCATTTTTTTGTTGACATTCAAAATTGGTTTAAATACTAAGGGAGTCTATTCCATTTGAAACTTTACTTACATTTCTATTCTAAAAAATTCGAAGACATTAAATTACCGGCATCCGTTGAGACCATTGAGAGCATCCTAAATATTGGCAATCCGCTAACCTAAAAACAAAGGAGGGTAAAAATGAAAAAACAGTCATTAACAAGTTTAGCGTTTATCTTCGTGTCTGCCTTTTTGCTGATTGCGGTTATCAATCCCGCATTTGCAGCATCAAAGCCGCCCGTAGTTATCGGGTTTATCGGATCTTTTGACAGCGATACCGGCAAAAGCACCTTGCGAGGGGCTGAAATCGCGATTGAGGAAATTAATGCGGCCGGAGGGATGCTGGGAGGCCGCATGATTAAACTTGTCAAAGCCGATACCGGCGAAAACGTGACCGAAGGCATCAAAGCTTACGAATACCTCAACGAGAAGGAAAAGGTAGATTTTATAATATCAGGCAGTATAGACGATGTCTCATTGGGATGGTTTCCTCGCATGGCGGAATACAGGACGCCCACATTAGATACCTGGACCTCCTTCATCGGGATTATTGATATGGTCGTGAAAGATTATGAAAAATACAAGATGTATTTCATGAATATCGCATGTGATTATGCCCTCGCCGTCCTGTACGTCGATTTTGGAAAGGATGTTCTTGCCCAAAAGATGGGCTGGAAATCTACGGTCGTTATGCAGGAGGATACGGCTTATGCCGGAGGCGTCTTTGAACTTGTTGACCAGATGCTGGCACCCGAAGCTGGAATTAAAATTTTGGATCATATTGTCTACGACGTCAATACTGTGGATTTCAGCCCCATCTATAGCAAAGCAGCAAAAATAAACCCCGATTTCATCTATCTCATCTCTTCAGTCAAAAGTCAGGTTCCTTCTTCCCAATATGTGAAGCTGCAGGTTCCGGTTCCCATGACCGGTGTCAATGTTTCCGCATTTGGCATGGAGTATTGGAAAGACACCGGCGGGATGGGAGGCGGTGCATCTACTTTGATACCGGCACCTTGCTTGGGGCTAGACATGGATGACCGCAGTCAGAAATTCGTTAATAAATACAAAACCAAATATGGCAAGAAACGACCTATTTTTCCTCACTTTAATGGCTTTAATGCCTATTACGGCATACAGAATGCCGTGGCTGCAGCTGAACGGGCGGGTGGGTTCAAACCCCTGGATGCATGGGTTAAAGAGATGGAAAATTCCGATCTCAAAATATACAAGGACGGAAAGCTTTGGCTCCGGTATGCCTACTGGAAAAAGGGTGAGATCGAACCCAGAACCAACAGGGAATACACCCACAACATCAAGTTCGACATTACGCCGCCTTTCGATGACGGGCACCCTTCCCTTTTGGTCATCCAGTGGTACACGGACGGCAGTGTAAAGGTGGTTTACCCTCCGAAGTATGCCAGTGGCGAATTTACAGTTCCTCCATGGTTAAAAAAATAAGCAATCGCATGCAATTCTGCAATGCCGGGGATGCGGACAGGAGCAAAGGATGATAAACTTTTGCTCCTGTTTTTCAACAGACGTCCGAAAAAGAACTATTTCTCCGGCGCCGGGCCGGCTGAAGGATGCTGAATAATTTTTCAATAAATTACTAATTAGTGCCCATCCGGAAATAAACTACCCCGCCGCAAGCGGACGGGGTATCAATCGGAAAATTATGATCGCCCCAAGGGGCGGGGAATTAAACTCTCGTCCGCCTTTAATTGGGCCATATGGCATATGCTTCAATTTACCACAACATATGGCATATGGCACAAGTGCTGATAGC
>CAMYNZ010000557.1 GCA_947259865.1 uncultured Desulfobacterales bacterium
CTTCAATTTGTGGAGAGTTTCATTTCGGACACCAATGAAGTAGGGAAAAACCCTCAATTGAGCCAAATGAAGGGAACCGGGGATGAGCGATATCGACCAGCCGGCAATCACGCGTAAAGGCGAAGAGCTTGATGCCATTAAAATCGAAGCATTTTTGAGAGACGCCATAGCGGGACTGCCAGTTGAAATGGCAATTCAGCAGTTTCCCCGTGGCCACTCCAATCTGACCTATTTAATTGCTTTCGGTGATCGAGAGCTGGTGTTGAGGCGTCCACCGTTTGGAACCAAGGCCAAAACGGCCCATGACATGGGTCGCGAGTTCCGTGTCCTCAGTGCCCTCAAGGAGGCGTATCCTTACTGCCCCGAACCTTTAGTATATACCGAAGATACCTCCATTATCGGGAGCCCGTTTTATATCATGGAAAGAATTAAGGGAATTATCGTTCGCCGTGATTTGCCCCCCGGTTTTGAACGCGCACCGGCCAAAATCAGAAATCTGTGCCGTAAGTTAATTGAGGTGCACCATGAATTGCATGCCATTGATTACCGCCAGGTAGGTCTAGACAACTTCGGCAAGCCTGCCGGTTATGTCGAACGTCAGGTGAAAGGTTGGAGCAAGCGTTATCGTGCCGCGCGGACGCCGGATGCTCCCGCATGCGAGGAAATTATGGCCTGGCTGGCAGAAAAAATGCCTGCCGATTCTGATAATCCGGCGATTATACACAATGATTTTAAACTGGATAATTTGGTGCTCGACAGAGAGGATCCCGGTCAAATCGTCGGTGTTCTTGATTGGGAAATGGCGACTGTCGGTGATCCGCTGATGGATCTTGGGGGATCACTGGCCTACTGGATCCAGGCTAATGATTCCCCAGAAATGCAGGCCGTACGTTTTATGCCCACCGACGTTGAGGGGGCGCTTACCAGAGATGAACTGGTCGAATGTTATACCGAATTGTCGGGACGCACAATTGATAACTATGATTTTTACTATTTTTTTGGTTTATTTCGTTTGGCGGTTATTGCACAACAGATATATTATCGCTATTATTACGGTCAGACAAAGGATAAACGATTTCAAAAAATGATCTGGGGCGTTCATGCTCTGGAGAAAACGGCACGGTTGAATATTGAAAAATCCAGTTTGTAACTTGAGTCAATTGGATCCTAAACCAGCAAAAAATGACAAGGCACACCTTATGTCGAGATAAATTTATTATGATCAGGAGAATGATTTATGGAAGATATTTATGAAAAACTGAGAGCGCGACTAGACGACCTGGCAACCGGATATCCGGCGACCGAAAGCAAGATAGAAATTCGTTTGTTAGAGCGGCTGTTTACCAAGGAAGAAGCCGAACTCTATCTGCAACTGTCGCCCTTTTTGGAAAAACCCAAAGATGTAGCTCAACGCTTGAACCGTGATGTGGAAGAGCTCGAGCCGATTTTGGAATGCATGGCCCAAAAAGGGCTTTTATTTAGAAAACGTAAAGGTGATCTGGTTCGCTATTCGGCCGTGCCGTATGTGGTCGGGATTTATGAATTTCAGCTTGGGCGTATGGATAAAGAATTTGCCCGGGACCACGAAGAATATTTTAAGACAGCTTTTGGACGCACCATTCAGTCTTTTAAAACCCCAGTGTTAAGGACTATTCCTATCAACCGACAGCTGGTTGCCAATTATCCGGTGGCCCCGTTTGAAGATGTGCTTCAGATTGTCGAAAGTCAGAAAAAAATCGCCATCGCCCCTTGTGTTTGCCGAACTACCACGCACTTGGCAGGAAAAGAGTGCAACAAGCCCGTGGAAAATTGCTTTTCATTCGGTTCCCACGCTGAGTATTATGTTGAAAACGGAATGGGGCGCTATATCACCAATGAAGAGGCTAAAGAGATCGTTAAAAAGAATGAAGAAGCCGGCCTGGTGATGCAACCCTTTAATTCGCAGAAAATCGGGGGAATGTGCAGCTGCTGCGGTGACTGCTGCGGTGTACTCAGATCATTGAAAATGCATCCATCTCCGGCAGAGATGGTTCAGAGCAACTATTTCGCTCAGGTTGATGAATCTGAATGTACAGGCTGCGAAACGTGTCTGGAGCGATGTCAAATGGAGGCCATTGATGTGACGGATGGCATTGCAGCTATAAAACAGGCTCGCTGTATCGGTTGCGGATTGTGTGTGACAACCTGCCCGACAGATGCAATTCAGTTAATCCAAAAACCTGAAGACCAGCTTTATGAACCGCCTAAAACCGGAGCGGAAACATATATTCGAAT
>CAMYNZ010000558.1 GCA_947259865.1 uncultured Desulfobacterales bacterium
GGCCCGTTTTAATCGCCTCCTCTTTGCCGCTGACGATACCCTGCAAGCGGGCCAGGGTGAGGTCGGCTTTGCCCAGCAGGCTGTTCAGCGATTGACCCGCATTTTCGGCTGACGCCAGAACGCTATCCCATCTCCGGTCGGCCAGGATTTGCTCCATTTTTTCAAACGCTGAATTTATGGTTTGCGAAATGCGTTCCACGTCGGCATCGTCAACGGTTTGGTTAATATTGTCCAGGGTCGTTTTTATTTTGACTGAAATTTCCTCAAGGTCCAGTGCTTTTATCTGGTTGAGGACCTGATCGAGGCCGCCGATTAATCCGCTGATGTCAGATGGTTTTGAAGCGATGATCGGATACTCTGAAGGGAAGCTGAGGGGGGGCGACTGATCGGGTTCGCCTTCTTTTTTCTGATCCAGTTCTACGAACATGCTTCCGGTGATCCCGACTGATTTTAGCTGGGCCACGATGTTGCGGCCGAGCTCCTGGCCGGATTCTAATTTTAAAATGACCTTGATAAGTTTTGAATCCGGCGCCACGCCGATGCTCTCGACGCGACCGGTAAAAACGCCGCGGTATTTTACCGGCGAATCTACATCCAGTCCCTGAACGGACTCATCAAAATAGGTTACATAAAATCGGCCTTTTTGTAAAAAGCGGGACATGCCCAGCCAGATGGTGACCAGTATCGCCAGCGTAAATCCAATGGCGACAAACAATCCGACGGCAAACTTTGTTTTCTGGGTGGCCATTAAAGCCCATCCTTTCTGCTGGTAAGTGTATTACCTGAATCCCGCATGAAAATTAATGAGAAGTTGTTAATATTCTTAATGACAACAATTTACACCAATCAGCAATGTACATCAAAAAACCGTTCAGGTATTATCAGCGGGCAACCTGTTAAAAAATTGTTTCACAAATGGATTGCGGCTTTGATCCCTTAAATATTTAGGATCGCCGTCTGCAATAATCCCCCGGGTGCTTTTGTGCAGCATGATCACCCGGTTGGCCACGGCAAAGATGCTCTCAAGCTCATGGGTAATGATCACCATGCTGGTCCCCAGGCTGCGATTGAGATGAACGATCAGATTGTCCAGTTCGGCAGATGTGACCGGATCCAGCCCGGCAGAAGGCTCATCAAAAAACAGGATCTTGGGATTGAGGGCCATGGCCCTTGCCAGCCCGGCCCTTTTTTTCATGCCCCCGCTGATCTCAGATGGCAAATGATTTTGATAGCCATCCAGATCTACCAGATTGAGCTTCATCTTAACCAGATGATTCACGGATTCGGCGGGCAAATCCGTGTATTCTAAAATCGGCAGGGCCACATTTTCACCCACCGTCATGGAGCCGAACAGGGCGGCACTCTGGTAGAGGACGCCGACCTTTCTGAGTATCTGCTGCAGCGCGTCTTCATCGCAGGCGGAAATGTCATCCCCATCGATGATAACTTCACCGGAGGCAGGCCGATCAAGTCCCAACAGGTGCCTGAGCAACGTGCTTTTACCGCTGCCGCTGCCTCCCAAAACAGCGAATATCTCACCTTCATAAACGTCAAATGAAATCCGATCAAGAATAATGTCATCACCGTAGCTGGCGACCAAATTCTTAACCTGAATGACGGCTTTTCTATTCATCAGTCCTTTTTATCCCCAGTAGCGCAGTATGACGGCAAAAACGGCATCGGACAGTATGATCAAAAAGATACTGCTGACCACGGCCGATGTGGTCGCCCGGCCCACCTCGGCAGCGCCGCCCCTGACCTGAAACCCTCTCAGGGAACCGATCCCGGCGATCAACAGCGCAAACACGGCCGCCTTTAAAAATCCCCAGAAGACATCAAAAAGAGTCAGGGTTTTTAACGTTTGTGCCATATAGGCATTGGCCGTCAAATCCAGCATGGATACCCCGACCACCAGACCGCCCGATATGGCGAACAGATCCGAAAACAGTGTCAGGATGGGAACCGTAATAACGGAGGCGACGAGTTTAGGGACGACCAGAAAACGCGTCGGGTCAAAGCCCATGGTGAACAGGGCATCGACTTCATCGGAAATTTTCATGGTGCCGATTTCGGCCGCAAAGGCTGAACCCGACCTGCCGGCGACGATGATGGCCGTCATAATGGGCCCCAGCTCGCGCACCATGGCCAGGCTGACAAGGGATGCCACATAGATGTTGGCCCCGAACTGCTGCAGTTGAACCGACGACATAAAGGCCATGATCAAACCCAGCAAAAAGCTGATCAATCCCACAACGGGGAGCGCATCCACA
>CAMYNZ010000559.1 GCA_947259865.1 uncultured Desulfobacterales bacterium
TGTTTCTTCATCTTTTCCCATTCAACATTCGATGTTGGACGTTCGATGTTCGATGTTCATTTTTTTTCAGTAAACCTTCCACAGTCCCCTGGTGTAGAAATAAATTGGCGCTTGGGGGCGAGCTCCTTAAGCGTCAATGCGCTCCAAAATTCCGAGACAGCGCTTGCAAATTGTGGGATGCTCTGAATTGCTCCCTACTGTGGGTTCGTGAATCCAGCATCGTTCGCATTTTTCCCCCTCGGCGGGCTCAACCAGAATGAACAAACCTTTTACTTCCTGACTCTCGAAGGCCCCTTGCGGCTTGGCATCATTCACCAGGGAAGCTTTGGAAATGATCAATATCGGTCTGAGGTCATCGGCAAAGGGCAGCAATGCCTTATAGAGATCCTCCGGAGCAAAAATCGATACCGCAGCATCCAGGGGATGTCCAATCAGTTTTTGGGCGCGCGCCTCTTCGAGTGCCTTGGTAACCTCTCCGCGTACAGTCAAAAGCCGTTCCCATCGTTGGGCTAAGGAAGTATCCAGCCAATCGTTATGGGCCGCCGGTAAGGCCGCCATATGGATACTGTCCTCTTTGCCGGCACGTTGAGGCATGAAGTTCCAAATTTCTTCGGCCGTGAAAGGAAGTATGGGTGCCATAAGCCTTGCAAGCGTATCCAGTATAATATGCATAACGGTTTGAGCACTTCTTCTTTCTACAGATGCCGGTGGAGAGATATAGAGCCTGTCTTTTAGGATATCCAGGTAAAATGATGAGAGATCAAGAACACAATAGTTATAAAGTCTGTGATAGATAATGTGAAATTCATACTCGTCATATGCCTGGCGGAGTCTTTGCGTTAATTCTTGAAGCGTGTGCAGGGCGAAACGGTCTATTTCCAGCATGACTGCATAGTCCACCGCATCTTTTTCAGGATTAAAATCGTACAAATTGCCCAGCATGAAGCGGCTCGTGTTTCTGATCCGTCGGTAGGCATCACTGAGTTGTTTCAAGATGTTTTCGGAGATGCGAATGTCTTCTCGATAGTCCGTTGCAGTCACCCAGAGGCGCAGAATTTCAGCACCGTATTTTTCGATTACTTCATTAGGGGCAATAAAATTTCCAAGAGATTTGGACATCTTTCTGCCATCTGCATCTACCACGAATCCATGGGTCAGGACAGCTTCATACGGCGCTCGATCCCGGGTTCCGACCGCAGTCAGAAGGGAGCTGTGAAACCAGCCCCGGTGTTGATCACTGCCTTCAAGGTAGAGGTCAGCCGGCCATTGTAAATTGGGCCGATGCTCCAGCACGGCTGCATGGCTCACGCCCGAGTCGAACCAGACGTCCAATATATCATCTTCCTTTATAAAGGATTGATTTCCGCAATGGCTGCACACAGCATCTTCCGGAAGGAAATCGGTGATATCTTTTTCGAACCAGATATCGGCACCGTGTTCTTCGAACAGGGTATAGACATTTTCCATTATTTTCCGATCCAATAGAAGTGCTTCGCATTTTTCACAATAAAACACCGTAATCGGCACACCCCATGCTCGTTGCCGGGAAACGCACCAATCGGGTCGATTCTCGATCATACCATAGATCCTATCCCGACCCCAGTGGGGTATCCAGGTCACCTTATCAATGGCCTCCAGGGATTTTTTCCTCAGACCGGACTTGTCCATTGATATGAACCACTGGGGCGTGGCCCGGAAGATTACCGGGTTCTTGCACCGCCAACAGTGGGGATAGGAATGTTCTATGTCTTCTTCCGCCACCAGGGCGCCGGTTTCTTTGAGTTTGGCATTGATGTTTTTGTCGGCATCAAATACAAATTGTCCCTCGAAAAATCCGACCTCCTCAGTAAAGCAGCCCTGATCGTCCACCGGCGAATAAACATCCAGATCATATACCAGACCGATCTCATGGTCCTCACGGCCGTGTCCGGGAGCCGTGTGCACACAACCGGTGCCGGCATCCAAAGTCACATGGTTTGCTAAAATTACGAGCGAATCGCGATCATAAAGTGGATGAATACCCCGCTTGCGCTCAAGGGTTTTGGGATCAATCTCAGCAAGGATTTCGTAATCCGAGATTTTGAAAGACGCCATACAGGTTTCGATAAGCTCGCGTGCCAGTATGAAAACTTCACCGCCACCCACATCCACGGCGGCATAAGTAAAATCCGGGTGAAGCGCCACCGCAAGGTTGGCCGGTATGGTCCAGGGGGTGGTGGTCCAGATCACGATAAATACTTTTTTGCCTGAAATGGCAGGTATTTC
>CAMYNZ010000560.1 GCA_947259865.1 uncultured Desulfobacterales bacterium
AAAATTAATTTCAACTTCTCATTAATTTTCATGCAAGATTCAGGTATTAATTTGACATTTGCTATAGAAGTGTCCATTGAATGTTAAAGGAATCTTTGACCACGGAAGCGATATGATTGTTAAAATAGAAGTGTTCAATATACCAGCGCTTGTCTCTGTAGTTGATCACCAGGTTATATTGATCAATGATCTCAATCACGCGACACTCAGACAGATCCTTTAATATTCCGCTACCGACGGCTTTGACCACCGCTTCTTTGGAAGTCCAATAGCGATAAAAAAACTCCCATGACCGACTATCACCCAGCGCCCATTCATCTTCATCTGCTGTGCGTTTGAAAAGTGCCTTTGATCGAGAACTGATATATTCGAGGTCGATTCCGACCGGGGTGGTTCCAGCAACTGCACCGACATACTTGGGTTTGTGAGTAAGCGACCAATAAATTCCATCAGATGGCAGGGGGACACCATCAGCATCCTTGGTAATCTGGCCCAGTTTAATCTCACTTTTTTGAGCCGAAATAAAAAGTGCTTCTCTTGCATAGCGACTCAAATCTGCATTTTTTGACTTAACAGGCAAAGCGCGAGTTGGCTCGGGAACCGAAAGGATGACGGGATAGAGAGTTGCCGTTTTAATCATTTTTTTTGTCACCTGTCGGTCGTTTTTTGAAAGGGGCGGCCAGGGTTTGCCGGTAAGCAGGCAAATACAAAAAAATACTTTTTAAATTATTGATAAAATTATATACTTAATATGACAAACAGTCAATTCGCCTGCTTTGATAATCAATAATAAATCTGCTGTTCCAGTTGATCGCACCCTATATGCGAATAATACTTTAAGTATTTGAATTATTGTTTATTTTTTAAGCCTGTGTAACACTATCGGTATATATTAAATAGTATCCGTAAAAAATTATCACGATGAAGGTTCAAAATTACATCAATAAACTCCGCGATTTTATACAGCAGCGGACTTACAAGGGACGGCGACGTTTTTCCACGATTCTCATGATTACTATCGTGGCGCTGACCACCCTGTCGGTCGTCATCATTTTAGCAGGGCTGAACATTTATTTTAGTAAAAGAGTGGAAACGGAATTTCAAAAAAAATTACAGGCCCAAAAGGGACAGGTGGAAATTCTGCTGGAGAATCGCTTTTCCCTTGTCAAACAGATGTTAAGAGATCTTAGCTATGACAATACGATTCGCGTAACCTTGATGCTGGGCGCCAAATCTGAACTCAAGAAAAGAATCACCCTGTCTTATCCTTCCGGAAATGGTGTTTATCATTTTGTAAAAAAAGATGGTGAAAAATCGATTTTTCCAGAAACATATCCCGGTATATCCAAAAAAATAATCGATTCGGTTTTTACGGGCTATGCCCAGGGCGAGATACTGCACCAGGGCCCCCCGGCCAGGTTAATTTGGTTATTCACAAGCCCGATCATGCATGTTACCGAGCCGATGGGAACCGCCTATGCGCTTTTTGATTTGACCCGGGACCAAAATTTAATTGAGACCATCCGTCAAACCGTAGAAGGTGATTTGTTGGTGATCACGTCCAATTCCCTGCAAGGATTGATATCCGGAAAGAATTGGCCTTTTGACTCCCGGAACTTGAGTAAGCTGAAATCGAATTTTGAATTTCTACCCATTGGAAACAATTTATCGATATCAAGAATTCCGGGCTACGATAATCTGTATTACCTGTCTTCGCTTGAAAATCTTTTAAAAGAGAAAAAAAGAGTAACTTTGATAATGGGGCTGTTTTCAGCCGTCATTTTGCTTGTATCGATGCTGATATCCATTTTTCTGGGCAGGAAAATGGTGGAACCATTGCGAGAGATGACCAACAAAGCTATCCAGATTTCAAGTAACCACGAAGCGCCTCGATTCGAAGACAAAAAAAACAGCTACTGGGAATTTAACCAGATGTCACAGGCCTTTAATTTTATGCTGACAAATCTTAAAGACGCGGAAGAACGTTCCCGGTACAAAGAGCTATTGGAAAATGTAGATGATGCCGTTTACATTCTGGATGCTAAAGGCCGAATTTTAGATGCCAACGTTGCGGCCTACTCCCAGGTAGGATACGCCCCTCAAGCATTTTTCAATTTGGATCTGACCGATATACTGCCTAAAAAAGATGCCAAATCAATTGTATATCAAAAAAGACGGGAGCCGCACGCCGGTTGAAATCCATTCTGGACCCATTGTTTACCGGGGAAAACAGGTCATACTGAACGTCGCCAGGGATATCAGCAAACGCATCGAAATGGAAAAAGCCCTGAGGGAAAGCGAGGAACGCTATCGCTCGGTGGTGGAGAATTCCAACGACGGAATCATCATTCTGGATGACGACCTAAATATTCTCTTTGCCAACAAAAAATTGTCCCGAATCCTGGGTTACACCCGAAGTGAAATCGGCGGTAAAAATTTCACCCAATATCTGGCGGAAGAATCCAGGGTGCCAGCGGCTCAGTTGATATCCAAAAAGGAAGATACTGATAGAACACTTTCAGAAAGTCATTATAAGATTGTTGGAAAAAATAATGAGGTCAAATGGGTAAAGTTTGGCGTAAACCGTTTTAAGGACTCAACAGGAAAGGAAAGAACGGTTGTCCAGGTTCAAGATATAACCGATCAATTGCGCGTGCAGCGCGAAAAGAAAGAACTGGAAACCCAGCTCATCCATGCTCAGAAAATGGAGGCTCTGGGAACGCTGGCCGGCGGCGTTGCCCATGATTTTAACAACTTACTGATGGGTATCGAGAGTCGAGTTTCAATTATGCGTCTGCAATGGGAACCGGATAATCCCTATTACAGACACGTTATGGCTATTGAAGATATTGTTATGAGTGCCGCAAATCTTACAAAACAACTCCTCGGTCTGGCCCGCAGGGGTAAATACCAGATCAGACCCACCGATCTCAACAGCCTTATTGAAACCAGTTCCCGAATGTTTCGGCGCACAAGCAAAACGATCAATATACACACAACCTGCCAGAATAAACTCTGGCCCGTTGAGGTGGACCAGGGGCAAATTGAACAGGTTCTGCTGAACCTCTATGTAAATGCCTGGCACGCAATGCCCGACGGTGGCGATTTATCCATTCAAACCGAAAACACCAAACTCGGCAGTGATTTCTGCAAACTGTATGATGTTGCGGAAGGAAAGTACGTCAAAATTTCGGTGACGGACACCGGAATCGGGATGGATCAGGCGACCCTGGCCAGAATTTTCGAACCTTTTTTCACCACTAAAGAGGTGGGAAAGGGAACCGGATTAGGCCTGGCATCCGCCTATGGTATTATTAAAAATCATAAAGGAATAATCCAGGTGCACAGCGCCAAGGGCAAGGGCACCACCTTCAATATTTTCCTGCCGGCCTCAGATGCCAAAGCGATAAAGGCTAAAAAAGACCAGATTGAACTGGTAAGAGGAAACGGGGCCATTTTAATAGTCGATGATGAAGAAGAGTCCCTCCTGGCGGAAGAATTGATGCTGACGGAATTGGGTTATGAAGTGATGGCGGCCCGCAGTGGCAAAGAAGCGCTGGAGATTTACCAGGAAAATATTGCCCGGCTGGCGCTGGTTACCCTGGATATGATTATGCCGGAAATGAGCGGTAAAGATACTTACAGGCAGTTAAAACAGATCAACCCGGACGTCAAGGTTCTGCTTATAAGCGGGTACAGCTCGAACCAGCAAGTCAAAGAAATAATGGGCCTCGGGTGCAGTGCTTTTTTACAAAAACCGTTTGATATTTTCCGTCTTTCACAGAAAATTAACGAAGTAATGAATCAATAAGAAAAATATCATCGCAGAAAGTGCGGAATTTTATGGCAGTGGGTGTGCTTCGACCTTGTTTTCACTGCTGTGGTTTTAAGATGATTTCTATGCGGCGATTTTGACGCCGACCCTCCTCGCTGCTATTTGAGGCAACCGGTTTATAGTAGCTGTATCCGCTGACAGACAGCCTTTGAGGTTCCAATCCCCCTTCTGTTTGAAAAAACCGCACCACAGCCGCCGCTCTGGCGGCAGACAACTCCCAGTTGCTCGGAAAGTTTGTCCTCAAGGAAGCCCTCAGGGGCACATTATCGGTATGACCCTCCACCAAGATTTGCTGATTTTTATTTTCCTTGAAAGACTTGGCCAGGGTCATAAGCAATTTTTTTCCACTGCTATTTATACGGTAGCTTCCGGAGTCGTATAGAATTTTGTCTATTAAAACCACTTTCAACGAGTCGGTCGTGCTAACCACTTCAACCTCCTGGGCGGCTATTTTATTCTTCAGGGAGGATTCTATGGTTTTCTTGGTGTCATC
>CAMYNZ010000561.1 GCA_947259865.1 uncultured Desulfobacterales bacterium
AAGCCAGGGACTTTTTGATGCGGCCCATAAAAAACCCCTGCCTTTTTTACCACAATATATCAGTCTGATTACATCTCCCAGCGGTGCCGTGGTTCATGACATCATAAACATTGTAAATCGCCGCTTTCCTAACCTGATTATAGAAATCATCCCCGTCAAAGTACAGGGAACCGCAGCCGCACAGGAAATTGCCGCCGCCATTGATCTCGTCAATTCCCTGGCAAAAGCGGATGTTGCGGTTTTAGCCCGCGGCGGCGGATCGCTTGAAGATTTGCAGGGTTTCAATTCAGAAGTTGTGGCCAGATCCATCTTTAATTCAGTGGTTCCGATCGTATCGGCTGTTGGGCATGAAACCGACTTCACCATTGCCGATTTTGTTGCTGATCTGCGCGCACCAACGCCCTCGGCTGCCGCAGAAATGGTGGTTCCGTTAAAAAAGGAGCTCCATAAAAGAATCCAAAAATACACGCTTAGTTTAGAGGCTGGATTTAAACGCCACCTTATGCAATGCCGTTCATATTTGCGCGAGATCTCGGCCAAAATGTTGGATCCCAAAAGAAAAATATATGATTTAAGGTTAAAAATCGATGACTGCACCGGTCGTCTCAACCGCATGATATTTAACAATCTTATCCAGAACCGGGAGCGATATGGCTGGAGACTCGAAAGACTGTTTTTAAACAACCCGTTGAGTTATATAAACATCCTTCGTGAAAAACTTACAAAAACTAATAATAAGTTACTTAATTTACTACTATTTTACTATAATAACCGACGTCACTCTTGTAAAGAATTAACATCCAAACTGGGGGCCCTGAACCCCAGCGCCATTTTGGATCGAGGTTACAGTATTACCCGCACCATTCCCGATGCTGCGGTTGTACGGGACGCCCGCCGGGTAAATATAGAACAAACCCTTGAAGTATTACTTGCTAAAGGATCTTTAAGGTGCCGAGTAAAAAGGAAATTTGAAGATGCCAAAAAAAACGTTTGAACAGGCAATGAAACAGCTTGAACAGATTGTTGAAGCGCTTGAGTCAGGAGATTTGCCCCTTGAGAAAGCCATAAGCAAATTTGAGGAAGGAATCCAGCTGTCAAAGTTTTGCTCAAATATGCTTGATGAAACCGAACAAAAGATCACCCTATTAACGAAGGGGCAAGAAGGCGATATTAACGAAAAACCTTTCCAGACCGGAAATACATCCAACGAAAATCAATCTGAATAGATCGATGTCCACATCCAACCAAGACCATCTGCGTGTCCCGGGATTTGACCTGGGTGCTTATCTTTCTGCCAAACAAAAACTAATCAATGACCGCCTCGAACAAATCCTTTATAACGCCGGGGGTCGCAGGCGTATCCTGGATGCCATGAAATATTCACTTCTGGCAGGCGGCAAACGCATCAGGCCGATTTTAACGCTGGCAGCTACCGAATCCGCAGGGGGTGCACCGGAGCGCGCATTACCGGCTGCCTGTGCCCTGGAAATGATTCACACCTACTCTTTGATCCATGATGATTTACCCGCGATGGATAATGATGATCTTCGCCGAGGAAAACCTACCTGCCACATCGCTTTTGATGAAGCCACCGCTATTCTGGCCGGAGACGCGCTGCTCACCATGGCATTTGAAATGCTTTCTTCGATTGACCCCGAGCAAACTGAGTCGCACCCGGTCTGGCTGCCTGTGATCCACACCATTGCCAAAGGCGCCGGTTATCTGGGAATGATTGAAGGTCAAATGCAAGATATCGAGTCTGAAGGCCGACAGCTTTCTCGCACAGAGCTGGAGAAAATGCATGCCTTAAAAACCGGTGCGCTTATTGAGGCATCCGTACATGCCGGTGCGCTTATCGGAAATGGCAGCACCAAACAGATCGAAAGATTGGGAATTTACGCCAGAAATATCGGATTGGCGTTTCAGGTTACCGATGATATATTAAACGTTGTAGGCGATCCTGCCATAATGGGAAAGGCCGTGGGTACCGATAACACCCGTAAAAAAAACACCTACCCTTCCCTGCTCGGTACCGAGCAATCCGGAGTATTTGCTGAACAATTGGTCAACAATGCCTTGCACGCACTCGATATTTTTGATAAAAAATCTGATCCCCTTCGGGCACTAGCAAATTATATTATAGGTAGAAAAAGATAGTTGAGGGGTCGGGGAGTTTTTTTGACGAGGTGGCTGCATGAATCATCAGCGACTGCATCGTGCAAACTCATGCATAAGGGGTCGTAACCAAAGAACAGCGAT
>CAMYNZ010000562.1 GCA_947259865.1 uncultured Desulfobacterales bacterium
CGGAACAGGGCAGGAGGGATGGCACCCCGACTGTTCGGCGGCAAGATACACCGGGTTACGGGTTATCGGCATAAAAATTTCATTTAAGGTTAGTTGACTCAGGAGTTCGGAAAAATCCTGAATCTGTTGACATTCAGATTCGCTGATTTCCAGACCGAAGGTTCGTTTGTCTACTTTCCAGGCTTTTATGCAACATGTGAACCCGCAGATACCCGCATTTACGGCGGCACAGGTATCATTGGACTGGTCATTGGCGTCTTTTTGCGTTCGTAACGGTCTTTTATCTTCCTTATGAAGGGTCATAATTAGGTTTCAGGTGTCAGGTGTCAGGTTTCAGATGACAAAAGAGATAGATCAGATGACAGATAACTTTTAACATACTCAAAGTCTGGACTTAACAAACAGAGCCGAAGACCCTGGATTGTTTATCAACTGCCTACTGTCATTTGTCCTCGGGAGACTGACACCTGAAACCTGACACCTGAAACCAAAAATATTTCTTATTGGCATAGTCGCGGCGCCGGCCACCCAACTTCTTAACAGAACTATCTTGTATGAAACGTGCTAATGTTACTGGTTCAAAATATCATCGGGCACGATGCCTTTTAAATGCGGAAATTCATCCGACATATGCGGCAGTTGCATGGCCTCCATAAATTCCTGCTGAAAGGAGCCCTCGACGGTTAATTCGATGTATTCCACATTGCGGGAACACCAGTTGGCTTCTACCCGTTTTTTCACATTCAAAAGGGCCGCGCGGCAACCATCGCCGGCGGCATTGCCCACACCTTCGATCATTTCGATCTCACAATCCGGGAAGAGGCCCATCACCAGTGCCTTGGTGCGGTCCACATGGGTCCCGAAAGCACCGGCGATCTTGACTTTATCGACTTTTTCAAGCCCCATGCGATTGACCATCAGCTTGCAGCCGGCATACAGGGCACCCTTTGCCAGCTGAATCTGGCGAATGTCTTTCTGGGTGACCACGATGTCCTTGTCAATGCTTGATTCTTCGGCCCAGGCCAAAACGAATTCGGGCTGCTTGTTGTCCGGATTAATGCGAAAACGCGGGTGACCTTCCAGCGCTTTTTTATTGAACACGCCGCTTTTGGCAACAATACCCGCGCTGTAGAGTTCCGCCAGTAAATCCAGAATACCGGAGCCGCAAATGCCTTTGGCCTTCATTTCTTTAGGCTCTGAAAATTTACGCCAGGCATCGCGACCGATGACCTTGTAATCGACCTCCTTGGTTTCCCGATCGATTTCAATACGCTCCATGGCGCCCGGCGCCGCCCGCATCCCGAAAGCGAGCTGGGCTCCCTCGAGGGCCGGACCGGTTGCACAGGAGGATGAGATCAGTTTGTGCCGGTTACCCAAAACGAGTTCACCGTTGGTTCCGATATCGATGATGAGCTGATTTTCTTCATGCTTGTAGGGTTCTTCAGCGATCAATACGCCCACGTTGTCCGCACCCACAAATCCGGCTTCAATCGGCAGCACGAACATGTAGGATGAGGGATTGATTTTGACGCCCAGATCCCTGGCCCGGATGTCCAGGCTGTGATGAATGACCGGCGGAAAGGGCGCCATTCCCACATGTTCCGGGTTGAGGGATAGAAAAATATGATGCATGGCCGTATTGAAGCCGATGGTGATATCTTCGATATCTTCCCGGGTCAAGCGCAGATAGGTTTTGCCCTCCTCGGGAACTTCGACGTATTCATCCGGACCTTCTTCGCCTTTTTTCTTCTTTTTCTTTTTTTTGGGCGGAAAGGTATTGGCGATGGCCTTGTCAATGAGTTCATTGGTGCCCTCGATAATGTCATCACTCATGCGCTGAAGGCCGTCCGGAGTCGTCATATGATAGGTGATCCGGGCCATGACGTCCTCACCGTACTTACACTGCGGATTCATCATGGATACCGTATCGACCACATCCATATTGGTAAGGTCACAGAAATCGGCCGCCACGGTGGTGGTCCCCACATCGATGGCCAGTCCGTAAGCGTGTTCATGTTTGCCCGGTCGAACCCGGATGACTTCCCTGTCATTCCAAACACTGACCGTCACCTCCCATTTGCCGTTACGCAGGGCATCGGGCAGCTGCCTTAAGGCAAAGAGATCAATCGTCAGGTTATTAAGTCCGTAATCCCGTTCGATCCCCCGGCAGATCCTTTCGAAATCGCCGGTGGGTTCTTCAAATGATGGCGGGTCCACTTTGACATAATAAAGTTTGACGGCCGGATTGTGTTCGAT
>CAMYNZ010000563.1 GCA_947259865.1 uncultured Desulfobacterales bacterium
AAGTATTAAAATAGCCTTTGTTGTCTTTTCTTGCTTGTGTGCCGGCGGTGTATTCTTTTCTTTGTATCGGGGGGAGCTGAGAACTGGCGAATAGTGGTGGGTCCTACATGTAATTTACATAACTCGAACTGGACTTTTTCAGCTTTTCCAAGTCACTTCACTGGATTTTCCAATATAGTTGTGGGACATGACGTTAGACCACCCACTGCGCTTCTTCGTTAAAAAACCGTTCCACAATTTCTTGATAGCGATCGAGCTTTTGGCTTCGCTGGATCTTTTTCCTGATTTTAGGTCCGTTATTGAAAGGTTTTGAAAAATAGGTCCAAAAGCCTTTCATTCTGTCCAACAAATGGCCGGGGCCTGAAAACAGCTGCCGATATTGATTAAACAGATCTTCATAAAATTGCCTAAATATTTCAACTTTATGGGTCCAGATGTCTTCACCGCTTTTTATGTTGGCCGGCAAAAAGGGGTTGGAGAGTGCTCCGCGGCCAATCATCCAAAGGTCCACGGCTTTAAAACGTTCAGAAACGACCTTGAAGCCAGCCATATCGTAAATATCACCATTGTAGACGATTGGATGCCTGGACATCTCCAGGCATTTTCCAAATATGTCCAGGTCCGGCTTACCACCATACATTTGTTTACCGGTGCGCGGGTGGATGATTATTTCTTCCAGTGGATATTGATTGAATATTCGCATTAACTTTAAAATTTCATCAGCCTGATTGCGTCCCAGCCGTGCCTTTATGGACAATCGGTTGGGAATGGAGGAAATCGTTTTTTCCAGAAAGGCTTCAATTCTATCTGGATACGGCAGCAGACCGGAGCCTCTTTGTTTCTTGGCCACCATGGGAAAGGGACATCCCAGATTCCAGTTAACCGTATTGTAAGGGAGCTAAGGCGGCGTCAAACCCGTCAAAATGCCGGGTGAATGTATTGCGGTAAATATAATCTGTTAGGCCCCGCAGAGGGGCAAGAATTAATTTAATTTTTTTTTGGCAGCTAACCATATTTATTAGTTATTTCAGAGGTGGCTTTAGATGCAGCAATTTTTGACTGGCCCCCGGCAGATGGGTCATTGGCGTCTTCCGGCGGAAGATAAACAGTGACATTTCGATGGGCAAATTCGATACCTGCTTCTCTAAAAGATTCCTGGATGCGCCTGTAGACTTCGCGGCGAACAACAAATTGCTCTCCCGGCTTGGTCTTGAACTTCACCCGCAAAATCATGGCAGAATCGTCCATTTCTCTGACCCCCTGGGACTTAATTTTACTGAGCAGCACCGGGCCGATTTCTTCATCCTTTTCTAGTTCCATGTTTATCTTTTTGACGATTTTCCTAATTCTATCAATATCCGCATCGAAGCGAATACGAACATCAAGTTTGGTAATAATATAATCACGGCTGTAGTTGGTAACAGATCCTATACCGCCAAATGGAATCGTATACACCATGCCCCGTGGATGCCTTATCCGCAGCGACCGCAAAGAGATGTGTTCCACCATACCTTTGGCACCGGCAGTTTCAACATAATCCCCGACGCGGAAGGCATCATCAACCAGAAAAAAATGCCGGATATAATGTCTTTCACCAAGGTTTGGGCGCCAAAACCGATCGCCAGCCCGACCACACCGGCACCGCCTTCCTTGGCATCCTCATCTTGCTCTGGCATTTTTTTAACCTGCGGCTGCAGCAATTAATGAGTTTTATCCTTATTGTGTTTTAATTGTCAAAGAAATAATTAGACCGGTCGTCTTAAGAATTCACGAGTATCTAATCTGACGGCGAAACTTTATTATTTTCGTTTTTGCAGCGATGCCTTTTTTGTTGATTCAACTGACATTAATTGTCACCGCTCGTTTAATTTCTGTTGTTGAAATCGGATAACTACCCTTAATTATATAAAATATTAACTTAATACGTCTTTTGGCCCAATAGTTGCTTGTGCAAGGTAAAGATATCATTGATGTCATCCATGACCAAAGTTGCCCCGAATTACATTTAAAATAGGAAAAAAATATGCACCCGGCTACCGGCAAAGATAGAAATAGTTTTATTCTTTTAGTGGATGATGAACCTCTGGTTTTAGAAGTTGGCACTAAAATGCTGCAATTCTTGGGTTACAATGTGCTCAGGGCTCGAGATGGTCAAGAAGCGCTTGACCTTTATAAACAAAACAAGAACCAGTTGGATGTTGTCATTTTAGATATGAACATGCCGGGCATGAATGGTGCGATGGTCTATGATCGATTAAAAACAATCCAGCCTAATGTAAAAGTTCTTATTGCCAGCGGATACTTCGACAACCATTGTATTCGTAATATACTAAAAAACGGTTTTACGGATTTTATTCAAAAACCTTTTAATACAGCCACTTTATCAGAAAAATTGGCAGAAATTCTGGCCTTGGGCTAAACCTTCAAAATGTGATCAAGTATAAATGCGCAGTGGTTCTCCAGTGGAGCTGAATTTCCTACTAGTTTCATCCGAATAATGGCGCCATGCCAGCTGGCAACCATAAAGATGGGTTTTTCAGATCTGCCAACGTTCCCGGTAAGTCAGCAAACGGCAAAAAATTGACAAATAATTATTGCTGACTCATATCCTTATTTGTTCGGAGCATCTTTGCTGAAAGCTTTCTATAGATATCTTCCTGAAATATTTATTGATTTTAATTATAGCGCTAAAATCCGATGCTTAGAAAAATCTTAAATACGGGCCGAAATGGATTGGCTCGACTTTTGCAAATACTTGCAGTGAAAAAATGCAGCCTGTAAAGGCTGCCGCGGCATTCTACCAAATTTCGATTAGGAATTTTTGCCAGTAAACGGACCGAAATGCAATAATTGTTCAGGACCATAAAAAAATAAGATACCTGTCGAAATGTACTGGACCGCAATGATTTTGAAAGCCTTACCAAATGGCAGCATTCAATATACGTGAATGTCGTAAACGAAGTATCTCCTGCCAAAGTTATTAGACATTCGGACCAATGAAAAGGACCTATTACCATCGTGGCGAGCGTCGT
>CAMYNZ010000564.1 GCA_947259865.1 uncultured Desulfobacterales bacterium
ATCCTCGATGGATTCTTCCACCGTCATGCTGCGCCGGATCCCGCCGGCCGCATAAATACCGGTCCGCTGGGTTTCATAGGGAAAACAGATAAAGTTGGAGTCCGCATATTCATCAAACAGCGCATTATCACGGAATCCCGGTCCCTGACGATATGCCAGATTAACTATCGGGTCCTCTTTGGTAACCGGTACCATACCTGTGGCCAGCACTACCAGGTCGGCTTTGACCTGGATCTTTTCCCCCAGCAGGGTATTGTCGGCTTCGACAATCAGGCCGCCGCCATTTTGAGAAACACCGGTGACCTCACCTTTGGTTAAAAAGATTCCTTGATCCTGCTGGATACTTTTGTAAAAGTTTTCCGTCAGGCCCAGTGTGCGCATATGCTGATAAAATACAAAAGCCATGCCGTCGGTGAAATCTTCGCGCACGTACTTGGCCTGCTTGAGGGCAACCAGACTGGTCACCGCTCCGGCATAGGCAAAGTCTTTGTCGTCTCCCTGGCCGGGGCTCTGGATGAAAACCACCGATTTGGCCTCCTTGCCGTCGGAAGGTCGAATAATTTTACCGTTGGCGGCGATTTCTTCAAACTGGTGATTGGTAACCACATCGGCAATCTCACCAAAACCGAGATGGGCAAATTCCCCCTCCTCAGGCTCATAGGGTCGCCATCCGGCTGCCAGGATAACGGCACCGAACTTTTCGCCGTTGGGATCAACGGTTAAGATATCCTGCTTGCCTTCGTTGTACTCCATGAACTTTTCATGCAGCTGTTCGGCGTTAAGTTCATTGCCTTTTTCATCGAGCTTCATTTCATCGGGCAGCGGATAGGGGACGTCGAACTCGGTCTTATCGGCCGGCTTTTTAAAAGTTACAGTAAAATCCCCCGGTTCGCCGGCAATCCGGGCCACTACGGTGTCGGTCTTCACCGCAATATTTGAATAACCTTCGAGTTCCTTTATTTTGGATTCGATGGTCGGCGGGATCAGGCTGTCATAGGGGTAGGCTCCCGGCAGCTGCATGCGCCAGTTTCTGGCATTTCCGCCCAGGAAAGCTTCTTTTTCAGCAATGGTCACATCATAGCCCATTTTGGCGGCATCAATGGCGGACGAAATTCCCGTAACGCCACCGCCGATAACCAGTATTTTGCGGTTGAGGGCTTCAAGCAGATAAGGCTCCGGCAAATCGATTTTTTCCACCCAGGCCATGCCCATTTTGAGATAATCTTCGGCCATCATTTGTACGTGATCGATGAATTCTTCATCATCTTTTTGTTCTTCCGTGGGGGCGGGATACTTGGAGCGTGGATGAGACCAAACCACTTGCTCACGCAAATTGACCCGGTCGACAATACAGCCGTCAAAGCGGAAGACATCGTAAAGCACCCGGCGGGAACAAGCTGCGATGACCAGGGTGTTGACTCCGTCGTCGGCAATATCCTTTTTGAGAAGCTCAACTCCATCCTTACCGCACAGAACCGGACTGGTCTTAACGCTCAATCCCTCCTCTTTGGGAACATCGCATAACTTTTCGATATCCAGGGCCTCTCCGATCCCACAACCCTCACAGATATATACACAATATTTCTTATCCATGGATAACCTCCTACCTGTTCACCAGAGTTTGAATCGCCTTTAAGGCCATTCCGGTTGCATTCTGATTGGACGAAACCACATCAGCCGGTTTATTGGCACATCCGGCTGCAAACATTCCGCCGTTTTCAAAATTGTTGAGGATAAACCCGTCGTCGTTATAGGTTAAATCCGCCGGAAGTTTGGCCTCAGCGGTTGTGGGCTGCATCCCGGTTGCCAGAACCACCATCTCTACCGCCTGGTGGACTTTTTCGCCGGTTACGGCATTTTCGGCAACCACGGTGATATTTTTATTGGTTGGATCTTCACTGACTTCCGCCACTTTGCCCTTGATTAAAAAGATGTTTTCATCTTCCTTGATTTGCTCGTAAAATCGTTCATAGCGGTATCCCGGGGTTCGCAGATCAATGTAGAACACATAGATCTTGGCTTCCGGATAGCGCTCACGAACGTAAGTAGCCTGCTTTAAAGAGGCCATACAACAAATATAGGAGCAGTAGGGCAGATGGTTTTCATCCCTGGAACCGGCGCACTGCACAAACGCAATGCTTGCGGGCTCCTTGTCATCAGACGGGCGCACAATTTTGCCCTTCGTCGGTCCGTTGGGAGACGCCAGCCGCTCCATCATCATGTTGGTAATAATATTCGGGTAC
>CAMYNZ010000565.1 GCA_947259865.1 uncultured Desulfobacterales bacterium
TTTTTTATAAACGACAGAGCAAGGCGATACATCAACTCTTGTCCGCCAATTCCTTCGGCGGGTTAGATCACTTTTAACTTTAGTTCACTCGACACTTTGTATTATTTTCAAGGCAGAGACCATTATCTCTGACCCCCGCAATGCGGGATCTTCGACGGGCCCATAGGACCAGGTTTTGGATGCAGAGTAAATATCATGATTAAAGTCGGTCCCGCAGGTTCAAGCGGTTTAGGAAATTTGAAAGGTGTCTACAAAGTTGCCCAAATGGGTCTGGACTGCATGGAAGTCGAGTTCACCTACGGTGTGCGCTTGGACCTTAAAACCGCCGAAGAAGTCGGAGCTTTGGCAAAAGAAAAGGGGATCATACTTTCCGTACACGCCCCATACTATATCAATCTGGCGTCGAATGAGAAAGATAAATTTCTGGCCAGCAAGAAACGCATCTTGGACTCATGTGAACGAGCGCATGTCTTGGGTGCACAAAATGTGACCTTCCATGCCGGATTTTATCAAACAAGAACCGCTGAGCAGACATACAGTTTGATTAAAAAAGCAGTCATTGCGCTGCAGAAATTCGTGGCGCGCAGAGGATGGAAAGTAACCTTGTGCCCTGAAGTTACGGGAAAACCATCCCAGTTCGGATCTCTGGAAGAACTTCTGCGATTGAAGAAAGAGACCGGCTGCGGCATTACCGTTGACTTTGCCCATCTATGCGCCAGGCAACAGGGGAACATCGACTATGCTCTCATTCTCAAAAAGCTGCCCCAAAGATTTCACGCTCATTTTTCCGGTATAGAATATAGCGATAAAGGCGAACGGAAGCATATAAGAACAACAAAAAAAAATTTTGAGCCCCTGGCTAAAGAATTGGTCAAACGCAAGTTAGATATTACCCTCATCAACGAATCGCCAAAGCCCTACGAAGATGCGATGATGATGAAAAAATTGCTGGCGAATATCCAAAACGGCTGAAATGCTATTCGGGACATCGAACCGCCTTGATTGCTGTCCGCTTCATAAGTGATAGGCGCCATTGAAAAATCTAGAGCAGATCTTCGAGAATGTGGAAAAATCAGGTTAGATTTTGAACAGCTGGAGTTCACTTGCACATTTCGAAACGATTGAATGGTCAATCATTTTTTTACCGGCGACATAGCCTGTTAGAAGCGTGCGGTCACATATCAAATTGACCAGGCGGGGATAACCGGCAGAAAATTTGAAGATTTCATGCACGGCCTCCGGTGAGTAAATCTGCTTGTCTGCTCCGGACACCTTCAGGCGGTGTTGGATTAACCGGTAGGTATCCTCCTGAGTAAGAGGTTCCACATGATGGTGGCCGATAACTCTTTGGCTGTCGATGCTCGGGTTTGCTTCCGAAGGATTATGGGGTTCTTTACTTTGAATCAGCAAAAGAGTATTGACCAGTTTCTCACCGTTGATGTCGATGTTCATCAACTGATCCAGTTCCCGTGCCAGCTCCGGCTTCATTCCTTGGGTCTCGTCAATAACAATTAGTAATTTCAGATGGTTTAAGGATGTGTTTTCAACAAGGCTTTTAAAATAACGTAAAAAATCTGCTTTGGTATTGAATATTCGATTTATCCGGAATCCAAGCGACAGCAGATTAAAAAATTCTAATGGCTCCACATCCGGATCCCATACCATGGTTACAAGAGATTTTTTTTCAATGAGCTTTAAAAAACAACTCATCAGCGCATTTTTCCCGGCACCGGTATCACCGCTCAGGATAAGGTATCCCAGATCCTCCAGGAATGCTTGCTTAAGCTTTTTCAGAGCCTCAGCATTTTCTTCACTAAGCCAGATGTATTTGGGATCGGAGGTTGGTTCGAAAGGCTTTTCTTTCAAACCAAAGTGTTGCAGATACATATTTACTCAAATCTCCATGACTTGCCTTGGAAGGCCAACTTTTTCGATCATAATATTCGTCTATTTCCTTTGGGTACCAGCGGTGTGAATAGATTTAAAAGATGTTAAATATTTGCTGTCATAACCACTACGGAAGCTGGGAATGGACATTGATTGGTCACGGTTAATCAGGAGTTTGCGCTTCGGTTTCTTTAGAAGCTTTCATAGTTTTCGCATCTGCCAATCTTTTTTTAAGGGCTTCATATTCTTCCTGGTCATAGGTGCCAAGTTCTTTCGAATGCATTCTCCAGACCTGAAGACAAATATTGGCATCGTAAAAATTTTCTTCCATAATAAAGTCTTCAA
>CAMYNZ010000566.1 GCA_947259865.1 uncultured Desulfobacterales bacterium
ACATCGTGAAATGTAGCGACGTAAAAAAAACCTATCGGCAGGGCGAAGTTGACGTACAGGCACTTCGAGGCGTAAGCCTGTCGATCAAGAAGGGAGATTTTATGGCCCTGGCCGGCCCCTCGGGATCAGGCAAAACCACCATGCTCAATATCATCGGGGGGTTGGACTCGGCTGATTCCGGAAAGGTTACCGTGAACGGAAACGCCCTGGAGGAGATGAATCAGTCCCAGCTGGCAAATCTGCGTTTGCATCACATCGGGTTTATCTTTCAGGCCTTTAATCTGATCCCGGTTCTTTCCGCGGCTGAAAATGTCGAATATGTGATGCTCCTCCAGGGCATTCCGCAAGTTGAACGCCGACAGCGCGCCAGATCGATACTGGATGATGTCGGCCTGGGAGACAAATATAACCGACGCCCGGCCGAACTCTCCGGTGGACAGCAGCAGCGGGTGGCGGTGGCCCGGGCGATTGTATCCAAACCGTCGATCGTGCTGGCCGATGAACCGACAGCCAATCTGGATTCCAAAACCGGTAAAGGCCTGCTGGATATAATGAAAAAAATGAACCAGGAAAAAAGTGTCACTTTTATTTTTTCGACCCATGACCGAATGGTCATGAACTATGCCGGCCGACTGCTGCGAATCCGGGACGGCCGCCTGGTGGATGATCATATCAAAAACAACTAGCAATGGAGATATTTACACCAGATCCGAGACATTATAGCATTAAACGCGGTTTATCAAAAAAGATCGTCAATTATTGCAGAATTTTCATCATGCTTCTGTTGATATTTGGCGATGCTATTTTTACCCCAAGCAACGATTCCTCGGCAAACGCCGGTTCTTCCCATCAGTCCACCACTGACATCACCGAATCCCGGCCGCAAACGGTCACATCCTGGTACGATAAAATTGAGACTGAATGGGGCGGCCGCCTCCGGCTCCTGGGCAGTGCATCCTGGCAGGATGACGCGTCTATTTTGGATCCCCTGGGGCCCGATCCCTTTTATGACGGCAGCGCAGATTTACGGCTGAAAAACAAAACCTATCTGCCGCAACAGACCTATTTGACCATTCACTACGAAGCCATATATTCCGGTGGAGATACCCGGCAAGCGATCCAGGAACTGAAAACCGCATTTCCAGATCTTCCAGATGACGGCCTGCTGGCGACCGGTCCCCCCTCCGACGATCGTCGCTTTTTTGATCTCAGCCACACCATTCATGAAGATACCGATCGTGTTTTTTATCATCGTCTGGACCGTTTATCCCTAACCTGGCAACCGGATTGGGGCGTGATGCGCATCGGCCGACAGGCCGTAACCTGGGGCAGCGGATTTCTATTCAATCCTTTTGATTTGTTCAATCCTTTTGCACCCACGGATATCATTCGCGACTATAAAATGGGGGACGATATGATCAACGCTCAATTTGCAGGTGACGATCTCGGCGACTTCCAGCTCCTTTATGTCCCACGACGTGATCCTGAAACCGATGCGGTTGAAAATTCCCAATCTTCCCTGGCAGGCAAATGGCACTTTGCAGCGGGTACGACTGAATTTGATGCCGTGGCGGCCAGGCATTTTGAAGATGAAATTATCGGATTCGGCAGTCGCGGTTACCTGGCAGATGCGGCCTGGCGTCTGGATGCCACCTGGACATTTCTACAGGCGGATGATATGCGGGACGGGTTCCTGGCTGTGGTTGCCAACATGGATTACTCATGGATTTGGGGGAACCGTAACTTTTACGGTTTTATCGAATTTTATTTTAACGGCCTGGGCGATGAAAACTATTCTGAAGCCATCACTGACCCGGCCATTTTTGAACGTATCAATCGGGGCGAAATTTTCACGTTGGGACGAAAGTATCTTAGCGCTTCGATCCAGATGGAATTGCATCCACTGTTCAATGTCTTTATAACGTCTATCAACAATATGGCCGATCCATCCGGATTTGTCCAACCCTATGCTGTCTGGAATGTTACTCAAGACCTGGAACTCACCCTCGGGGGTATCCTGTATTATGGCGAATCTGAAACAGAGTACGGCGGTTTTACAATCCCCGGAACCGAATTCCGCCTGAGCCGACCGGATACCGCCTTTCTATGGTTCACATATTATTTTTAAAGGATCATCTCCCAATTAGTTTTAGCGCATTAAGGCAGGTCAGGTGAATAATCTTCAAGTCAGCAGGTGTGGCGCCAGAGGATCCAAGGGGTCAAGGATTCAAGCTAAAGAATTACAAAGAGTTGAATGCCTGGCAAAAGTCATACGAACTCTGTTTAAAGACATATAGAATAACAGGAAAATTCCCAGATGAAGAAAGATACAGTTTAATTTAACAAATAAAAAGATCGGGTGTGTCTATTCCTTTTAATATTGCAGAAGGATATGGAAAAAGGACAACACTTGAATCCTTGCCCCCTGGAATCCTTGGACCCTTTTTCTCCAACTAAATTGGAGAAAGACCTTTTTTAAGAAGGATTTTTTTTATCCAAACAGATTATACCTGATAATACACCACAAGGCCCACAGGCCGTCCCACCATTTAATTTTTTTGCCTTCCTCATAGGTGCGACCATAATAGGATATTGGGACTTCATAGATCCGTATTCGTTTTCTGGCAATTTTGGCCACTATTTCAGGTTCAAAACCAAAGCCCCTTTGGGTCAGTTTGATGCCTTCCAGGGCCTTTCGGGTAAAAACCTTATAGCCGGCTTCCATATCCGTGAGGTTCAAATTCGTAAACAGGTTCGATAACTGTGTTATAAATCGGTTCCCGATATAGTGCCAGAAATAAAGGACCCGGTGGGCGCCATGTCCGGCAAAACGGGAACCGATCACCACATCCGCTTTTCCGGATATTATCGGTTGCAATAGAAACGGATATTCGGAAGGGTCATATTCCAGGTCAGCGTCCTGAATCAGAATAATATCCCCGGATGCCCGCTCCAGACCGGTCTGCACCGCTGCACCTTTACCCAGGTTCTTCTTGTGGGCGATAACCTTTATCTCGGGATGATCTATATTTTGCAGGAATTTCCGGGTTGAATCGGTGGATCCATCGTCAACAATTATAAATTCCTTGGCATACGGTGCGGCCAGTACGGAATTAATCGATTCCCCAATGGTTACCTCTTCATTAAACACCGGCATG
>CAMYNZ010000567.1 GCA_947259865.1 uncultured Desulfobacterales bacterium
CGGATGGGCACTAGTTAGCAAATATCGCTTTTCCCTTATTAAAATGGTGCCAATAATTGCACTACCCGCCATGATTGCAGACACGATAAAGGACCAATAGTAGCTGCCGGTGTTATCAAAGATAAGCCCACCCATGTAGGCCCAGAATCCGCCGCCCAGATGGTGAACCATGGTGATGAAACCTGAAATCAGTCCGACATGCGAGAATCCGTAGAGTTTTCCCACCAAAGTGGTGGTAAGCGGGGCTGTGATCAGAAATGTAAAACCGAAGGCCACGGCAAAGATGTAGAAGGAGACCAAATTCTGATATTTTAGAACCATAACAAATAGCGACAGTCGCAACACGAAAGTAAGGACAAGGGGAATTTTGCTGCCGATAGAATCCGAAGCCGGTCCGGCAATCAACATGCCACCCAAGCTCAATAAGCCGAACCAAGCCAGCATATCGGCCGCGATTGAAGGTGAAATATTAAAATCGGTCACCATGGGAATCAGGTGGGTTGCCACCAGAAAATCCCCGGAGCCGCAGACAAACATCACAACCAGAAACAGCCAAAACGCCGAGGTTCGCATCGCCCCTTTGAGACTAATGTCTTTTGCATCTGCCGCCAGGCGAGTTTTCTTTTTTTCTTCTGCACCGATGTCAGACGGGTGATCAAAATCTGACGTGACTGCATCCAGTTCCTCCGGACCTCCTTTGATCACCAGCAGAACCAGGGACGTATTGACCACAAAAATGATTGTACCGATAACAGCGTAGGATACTCTCCAGCCGAATTTTAAAACAACATCGCTGAAAATCGGAACCAGCACAAACTGCCCGATACAATTTCCGGAAAGGGCCAGGCTGATGACCAGCCCTCGATTCTTACTAAACCATTTGCTCATCATGGCTGCAATGAGCGGAATCGAGGCGCCGCCAGTGCCAATAGCCGCTAAAATGCCATAGTATAGATGAAATTCCCATAGGGTTTCGATGCTGGCAATGCAGCCGTAACCGCCGGAAAGAAAAAGAGTTGAAACCAAGATTACCCACTTTGGACCGTACCGATCATACAGCCGACCGGCGATGCTCATTGCCAAGGCAAAAAATATCATGTTTAAAAAAAAAGCCAGAGAAATTGACGCCCGGTCCCAGCCAAGCTGAGCAATCATTGGTTTGAATACGATGCCAAAAGAGAATCGGGCACCCGCCTGGAAAAATAGCAGCAAAAAACAGACAGCCAATATGTACCAGCCATAGTATATAGTGACCCGGGATGATGATTTTGGGGAAGGGCGCATGCTTAGTGGTCCGGGCCCTGTGGGATAGCTAGTTGGATGGATAAGGGCGAAAGGCCTGGGGATATCATCGGTGTGGCTACCATTCGCTGGTGAGTTTGCGCGCGACCGAACGCCAGTTGGAATGTATTTTCGCTGCGGCGTCCAGGCCAATGTCCAGATGGGTGTCCATGTATTTCGAATAAATTTTATTGTACAGTTTTTTATCCTTGATGCCTCTCTTCTTCAGGGGCATGTCCGAGACAAGCATAACCGATCCGATCGGAACTTCGTAGTTGTACGCCATTGAAAAAAGAGTTGCCAGTTCCATCTCGATGGCAAGAATTCTTTGTTTCCGCAAATAGGCTATGAAATCTTCGTCATATTCCCACAGCCGCCGGTCGGTGGTATAAACGATTCCGCATCGGGGAGTCAGACCAAATTTGCGCACAGCTCCGATGCAATACAGATTAACCGATGAGGCCGGTATGGCAGGGAATTCAAGCGGTAAGTAATGTCGACTGGTGCCTTCGCCGCGGATGGCAGCTGAGGGGACTAAAAAATCCCCCACCTCGAGAACGTCGTCGATCCCGCCGCACATACCCAGCATAATGACGGATTTAAGATTGTCGAGATATGCCAGGCAATTGATAATGAGAGCCGCCTGGGGTGAGCCGATGCCGAAGTCAATCATGGTGCAGTTGATTTCTTTGGCATTGACGATCCGAAAATTGCCTTCAGAAAACTTTCCTTTGGTTATTTCCTGGAAGCGCTTGATATACTGCTTAAAATTAGTTATCAGAACGTGATCGCAAAAATCTTCCAGTTTGCTGTTTGTATATCTTTCCAGTGTTTGTCTTATATATTCGTGTTCTTTCAGCGACATGCATACGCTCCTTAATTCTTGCCGTACACTTCTCCAACGGGCGCGGCTACCCGTAGGTAATTGCAACTGCAGCAATCATA
>CAMYNZ010000568.1 GCA_947259865.1 uncultured Desulfobacterales bacterium
GTGATACATATATCGTAAAAACATTCAGCAGCGGCCACTTTTTGGCGGGCGTTTGCTCAAATTCTTTTGGGGGGAATAGGGCAATGAAAAAAGATAATCAAACCAACGAAAGAAGAGACATCCATAAAAAACTGGAAATGTACGAGATGATATTCGACAGTATTTACAACGGTGCCATGGTAACCGATGCTAACGGTTTTATTACTCATTTTAATAAACCCTACGGGTTGTTCCTGGGAATTGATCCGGCCGAGCAGATTGGTCGGCATTGTAAAGAAGTTGTAGAAAATACCCGCATGCACATGGTGGCCAAAACCGGCAAACCTGAAATCAATCAGACCCAGTGGATAAAAGAGCAAAATATGGTTGTCCAGCGTATTCCCATAAAAAAAGACGGAGAAGTCATATCTGTTTTTGGTCAGGTAATGTTTAAAGATGTCAAGGATGTAAGAAATCTCGCCAACAGGCTTTCGCTTTTGGAATCCAAAGTCAAACACTATGAAGAGGAGCTCATTAACCTTCGTTCGACCCGCTATACATTCGGCAGTATTATCGGTAAAAGCAAAGCACTCAACGCATTGAAAAAAGAAGCCCTGAACGCCTCGACCAACCAATTCCCGGTGTTGATTTCCGGTGAAAGCGGCACAGGTAAAGAGCTTTTCGCCCAGTCCATCCACCATGCCAGTTCACGCAAACTGTATCCTTTTGTCCGTATTAACTGCGCGGCCATTCCAAGAGATCTGCTGGAATCAGAATTATTCGGCTATGAAAAAGGCGCCTTTACGGGTGCCCGGTCTCGCGGTAAACCCGGTAAATTCGAAATGGCCCATCAGGGCACGATATTTCTTGACGAAATCGGAGATTTACCCCTTGAAATGCAACCAAAACTGCTGCGTGTCCTCGAGGACAGAGAGTTTGAACGCATCGGCGGTACATCCATAATTCGATCCGATTTTCGCCTGATCGCAGCCACCAACCAGAATCTGGAAAGAATGCTGCCGGATCGCCGATTTCGCAAAGACCTATTCTACCGATTGAATGTAATCCCGCTCCACATTCCGCCGCTTCGGGAGCGCAGGGGTGACATTGTTCCCCTGGCCAGGAACTTGTTGAAGCAAATGGCCCAGGAAGCAGCCCTTTTTGAGATAAAATTAGATAGGGAAGCTGAAAAAGCTTTGAGAAGTTATGATTGGCCCGGCAATGTGCGGGAGCTATCCAACGTTCTTGAAAGAGCGCTATCTTCGCTGGAGGGCGACACGGTTCATTTGCAGGACCTGCCTTTTTATCTGTATCAAAAAAAGATGAATTCTTCCCGGCAAAACACGTCGTCACTTAGAACAGTCCAGGCAAAAATGGAAAAAGAAGCCATTCGCACCGCTCTAAAGGAAACCGACTATAATAAGGCGCGAGCGGCCGACATGCTGGGTATTCACCGCACACATTTGTATAAGAAAATGAAAAAGTATAAATTGGCGCTTGACCCGTAACAAGGATTGAAGCTTTCCGCCCTAAAGGGCGGGGCTTGCAGGGAAGCGAGCCGGTCCGTATGTATCAATTTAGATACACTCAGATTGATGACATCTGCAGGCTAAATGTCCACCGCAGGTTCTTAAATAAAACGATTTGCCCCCTACTAACCGTCCGTTGTGCGTTGTCAGTTGTAGGTTGAAATACACGCTTTTACCTGGTTTTCTTCATTTTGTTTACGCTCAATAGAGGTAATAGTAAATCAGCAGCAGCCCGCAGAAAAATGAAAAACACCAGTAACACATTTTAAAGGAGGTAAGGAAATGCTGGAAATCAAAGATTCCGTGGCGGTTATTACCGGTGGTGCCAGCGGCATAGGGCTGGAAGTCGCCAGATACTGGGTTCGAAACGGCGGTAAAGTCGTTATGGGGGATATAGCCGAAGATGCTCTGACCCGGGCTGAGGCCGAGATAACAGGTGATGTTGTTTCTGTTGTCTGTGATGTAACCAGGGAAACGGATTGTGCCAAACTGGCCGATGCAGCCATTGAAAGATTCGGCCAGATCAACCTGATTGCGCCTTTTGCCGGTATCATCCTGGATGGGCTGATGATCGACACGGACCGCGAGACCGGAAAAGTGAAAAAGAAAATGCTCCTGGACCAGTTCGAAAAAGTGGTTGACATCAATCTAACCGGTGTGTTCCTGACCGTAAGGGAATGCACGGAACAAATGATCAACCATAATTGCCGGGGCCTT
>CAMYNZ010000569.1:0-2223 GCA_947259865.1 uncultured Desulfobacterales bacterium
TAAGGTAGGGGACATCCCCTATTCCCTATTCTACTATTCTACAGCAAGTGGATTGAAAGTCCAGATAAAAGGATAAATACAAAATGCTGGGAGGACCAACGAATAAATCTTGCACCAGTAATGAAGTACCCTGAATATGCAAAAGTAGGATCGGCATTATATGCAGTAAGCCAAATTAACAATTGGCTAGACTCAAAATCAGGCAATCTAAATATAAGCAATGATGAAGCAACCAAACTAAAAAAACTTCTAAAAGATTTGGCAGCTGGCCTTGCGGTTTTAAAGAAGTATGCCGAGTAACGCTACAGCATCATAAAAAATAATGACGGGGAATACAGGACGTTCGTGAAATATTGACATTTGAACAAAAAAGTAAATCAAATTTATAAAATGGGATTGGTGTCACATCTCAACAGGCTGTTTCTCAAACCCAAGTTGTAAAACGGATGATAAAATCTCGATCAAATTTTCTCCGATATTTGTAAGAACATCCAGATAAAACCGATCAAAACGAGTAAGACCCCTAACAGGTGATAGGAAAAGCGAACCCAGCTCTTTGTGATTTTATCTTTCCACCTGATGGATTTGATTTCTATGAAAGGAACGGGAGAGCGACGATACCATCCTTCCACGACAACTTCCAGTCCCTGGTAATGTCTGGCTGAAAACAGCCCGAAAAAGAACTCCCAAACAGCTGAGGGCTGGCGGTAGTCAAGAAAGATGATACCGGTATCGTCTTTCAATACAAAATCTTCGGAAAAAAGGTAACCCGGTATACCGCGGCCAATCACGGTTCCACGAACTGTGCAGGGTACGGGCCTCACTGCCGACACTTTTACATGCTTAAGAAGCGCGGCCACACTCATATCCGGAAAAAAACCGCCGGGATAGCTGAAACGCAGGCGAATAATCACCGCAAGTCCCAGCAAAAAAATAGCAAAGGCAATTCCCAGTGTAAGTGATCCGAGAGCAGGGGCAGATGACAGCAGAAACATTGAAAAATAATAAATTGGCATAACTGCCACTGCCAGTGCCGGTAAAAGATGTATGAATAAATCGAAGAAGAATTCATCCCAGTAGGATTCAGGCTTCAATTCATCCATGACGATATAAGGTTTCTGCCCTAAAGATATTGCATGGTCGGACAGATAGCGCAGACGGTTAGCTACCAGCGGATGCGTCGAGTTTAACTCATACCATTTCGCCCACGGATTCCATAGATCCCATCGCATAGCCCGTTTTACTCTTTCTTTGCTGACCGATTGAGTCTCCGCAATATTCTCAGAATAACCGGTAATGGCAAAAATTGTTGCCCTTCGGTGATCGAAGATACCCAGCGCACCGATGGCCTCGAGATTGAAATTGCGTTTGGCCGGATCTTCGTCTGACTTTTTCTTTTCTAAACCTGCCAGGCCGTAAGCAATTTTGACCAGTGCATTGGCAAGCAAAGACGGATTGCCGGTCACCTCCCCGGCAAAGCGATCGGCATAATATTCGCGGGTACGCGAGAACCAGAGAACAAAATACAAACTGACAATATAAATGATGTATGCCACCAGAGCTACAACGATACGCGCAAGGCCGCCTTTACCACTGCCGGAAGAAGATTTGGATATAATCAGGGTTCGATAGATATAATAGGTAATAAACGGTACCAATTGGGAAATAGTCATTAAGAGTATATCCCAGTGCTTGGCGTGTCCAAGCTCGTGGGCCACAACTGCTTCCACCTCCTGCGGGCTCAAAAGGTCCAAGATACCACGAGAGATTACAACACGGGCACTGTTTGGCGTATGGCCATATGTAAATGCCTGGGGAGCGCCATCGTCAATAATACCAAATCGGGGAAAGTTCATACTTTGATCGCTGCATACACTGCTGACAAATTCGCTAAGGTGTCCGGGTAAATTGTTGGGCGCAACCCAGCGCATCTTATAGAGCAGCCTCAAGGAAAGATCCATAATCCACGGACCCAGCAGGAACTGTATTGAGATGATAACTATGTACAAGACCACAGCCAAACCGGGGGATAGACCGGCGATTTCAACGGCCATGATAAGGACCAGGGCCAAAAGGGCATATAGTCCAATCAGCACGGTGGCGGAGCGTAAAAAAAGATTTGGCAGGGGTAACCGCTCCATACTGACGAAGCCGTCAAAACCGGAATCGTATTGTTTCGCGGCAATTTCCTGATTTTCAGCAGGATTTACTGACCCTGAGACT
>CAMYNZ010000569.1:2252-3007 GCA_947259865.1 uncultured Desulfobacterales bacterium
AGAGCCCGCCGGAGCTTTGGCAGAGGTGAATGCGAATCCCCCCTGGATACACAATCTCAACCATCAAATTTTTGCAGCGAGGCGAGGATTTCTGTGATGGCATCTGTTTCTGGACGGCATCCTTAAGATTCTTTGCCACTTGTTTTCGATTTCGTACAAAGTGATATAATTCCCCACGGTCAAGCCAAATACCCTTGCATCGATCGCAGTAATCGATCTCTACACCCTGTTTGGTTGACATGGACTGCAAATTAACGCCTGGACAGTTTGGACATCGCATATCTTTCGGCTTTCCGCTGGGTTATTTGTAAAAATAGGACATTAGAACGTTCGCTTTATTTCGGAGTTTATCCGATCTCACTTGGAATCAATTAATTTAGAAACCTTTTTAAGTATTTTGCTGATTACATAATCCACTGGAGGCATTCTGGGGCGATACACTTCCTCTACGATTTTTTGATGATCATCAGCAACTGATTTTACCATATCAATCCACTCTTTCTTTTTTTCCTCTAACTCTTTGATCTGGTCCTCTTTGTAGATCTGGAGCTTTTCCAACTCACTTCTATCCAACCAGATGCCATGTTGATTTGGACAGCGATCCACAATGACCCCCGAAGAATATGAGTAATTCACTGGAAACATATTCGATTGACATTTTGGGCATGAGACCTTAGAGCCCTGCTCCTCTCGAGGAACCCCTTCAAATGCATGGGCCAATGTTTCTCGAATCAGTTTCGGGGTAAAAGTTTCTT
>CAMYNZ010000570.1 GCA_947259865.1 uncultured Desulfobacterales bacterium
TGCCGTGGTCAATATGGGCGATAATACTGAAATTTCGGATATGGGACAGATCAGTCATGGGATTATTCCGTACCGGATAGCGAGGCGCGAATCGTATTGATTTCGTCTGCCATATCAGGGGCCGTGAAGAGAAAGGTTCCGGCATCAAACACGTTAGCTCCTGCATCGTAAGATTGGGCAATAGTATTTTGATTTAATCCGCCATCGACCCCTATGTCCAGATCGGGAAACTGCGTTCGGCATTCGGTGACTTTTTCCAACACCTCCGGCATAAAAGATTGCCCTCCGAAACCGGAGGGAAGGTTGGTCGATTTGCTGCCCATAATCGGTGGCACGCCTACTCCCCCACCCACGGCTATGTATGCACGAAATCCTCCGATCGGTGCCTCGAAGGATAATATGTCATCTTGTCTGAACACATGCGAACGCCACATTTTGATCGGATGCTTATTGCGTTTAGGCTGAAGGTTACCGCCGGTGACGGCGATAACGATATCGGCTAACACCCTGATTCCCGGACCCAGCAGCATTGTCTCCAGACAGGCCTGATCTTCTCGGTTTCCGACCAGTAGGTTAGCAATTCGCAGCGAGAAACAATCCAAGGCCCCGCTGGGCGCCACTCCAAACCGGCCGAAACCATAACGGCCGAGATCCTGAACGGATGTCAGCATACCCGGATACATAATCTCTAAAATCCTCAAGGCTGCCATCGGGATGCCTCCTCTGCCGTAATCGCATAAAATTGAACCTGATCTCCCATTTCTAAAAGACTTGGAGGCTGACTCAGCGAATCGAAAAGGTTTGCGGGGGTCCATCCGATAATTTGCCATCCGCCGGGGCTATCAACTGAATAAATACCGGTTTGTTTTTGGGCAATTCCCACCGATCCCCTGGGTACGCGGGTCCGTGGAGTCTGGCGGCGGGGAGTCACAATGTTAGCCGGGACTTCACCCAGATATGGATATCCGGGTGTAAAACCGATCATGTATACGCGATAGGTCGGCTGGATATGAAACCTGATTACCTCTTTGGCCGCAAGGTTATGATAGCCGGCAACCCAGTCCAGATCCGGACCATATTCTCCACCGTAAACCACGGGAATTTTTTTGATACGCGGATCTGTTCGCTGGGTTCGACCTAATTTCCCATGAAGATCGACGATCGTGTGTTTAATGTCGGACAATGAAGTGCGCAGCGGATCATAAATCACCAGCAAAGATCTATAACTCGGGACTAATTCGAGAATACCTCTGGGCTCTCGACGGTCCAGGCTGGCAAATAATTCTTGAACGGACCGGTTGACCAGAGGACTGATCTCGTCGCCCAATTCAACGAGGACGGAACGATCGCCCATGGGGCGGAATATGGGCTTTTTGTAGAGCATGTTGTTGAATGTAAGAGAATAAGGTGTCAGGTGTCAGGTTTCGGCTGCCAGATAGCAAATCGTCGTCTTCCACGCTACTGCATGAGTTCTGGTAATTTTTTCCTGAGATTTTCTCATAAAACAAACCGGCGGCTTCGGCGGCCATCAGCTGAGCTGAAACTTGAACACTGAACACTGAAACCTGCGAATTTGCCTTGGCTCTCAATGACGATGTTACTGAATATGGCAGTTTTTTTATTACGAATTTGCTGAGCGCATTGAGCCAAATTCGCATTTACAAAAACGTTTCAGGTGCCGCAATCTCAATGCCCGAATCCAGAAGGGCTCCTTGCGAGACACCAGAGAACCGTCGGAGTTGTAAGCCCTGTCACCAAAAAATTCAAAGGCAATACGGATACCATGTTTGGTGCCAATGGCTTCAAGTTCATCGCGGCCGGGCCCGGCTAAAACAAACAAAATGAGGCGTTTATCAATTGCGGCCGAGACCTCGGCGACAGCATCCCAAATGGCCATATTGCGCACGGCCATGTTATAGAGCGCTCCGTGAGGCTTGACATGCTGAAGTTTCATCCCCCGAGCGGTGGCAAATGCCTGCAGCGCGCCGACTTGGTAAGTCACTAAGTCCTTTATTTCTTCCAGGGAGGCGTCCATGCTTCGTCGACCGAAACCGATCAGGTCTGGAAATCCGGGGTGGGCGCCGATAGCCACGCCATTCTCGCTAGCAATTGCAATGGTCCGCTTCATTACCGCAGGATCTCCGGCATGAAATCCGCAGGCGATGTTGGCTGAGCTGATCAGCGGGATGATATCTTCGTCCAAACCCAGTTTATAATTTCCAAAACTTTCCCCCACATCGGAATTAAGATCTATTTTTTTTGCCGGCATCATCTTCCCTCCAAATTTTTTGATAAGAAATCAAAAAATTTATGACACATATTGTCGGCCAACTCAAAATAAAAAAGGGAATAGTCAGCAACCTATTCCCTTTGTGACGAAAAACAAGCGTATTAACGTTTCGAAAATTGAAACCGAGCCCTTGCTCCCTTTTGGCCGTATTTTTTTCTTTCTTTGACCCTGGGATCACGCTTGATAAAGCCGGCTTTTTTCAGGACCGCCCTGAAATCAGGATTGGCACTAACCAGTGCCCGTGTGATACCGTGTCGAACGGCGCCTGCCTGGCCCGCAATACCGCCGCCAACGACTGTTGCTCTGACGTCGTATGAACCGATTGTGTTGGTTAATTTAAACGGCTGCATCACGTCCTGTCGGGTGGTTTCGATCGGAAAATAGTCCTCTGCCGGACGATTATTGATAATGATTTCGCCGCTGCCGGGTTTTAACCATGTCCTTGCAATTGCGGTCTTACGTCTGCCGGTTGCGTAATACTTGTTTTCTGGCGCCATTTGATTCCTTAATGCTTTCGGTTAAATTCATAACTCAACAACTGCAGGCTGCTGGGCTTCATGAGGATGTTGGTCACCCGCATAGACCTTTAATTTCTTGAACAGTTTTTTCCCCAATTTGTTTTTGGGCAGCATGCCCTTGACCGCAAAACGAATGAGATCTTCAGGGCGCTTTTCTTTGAGATCTTTGGCCGTGGTCTCTGTCAATCCTCCGATATAGCCACTATGACGGTAATACCGTTTTTGATCAAGTTTTTTCCCCGTCAGCATAACCTTTTCAGCGTTGATCACAACGATATAGTCCCCCATATCCGCATGGGGTGTATACAACGGATTATGTTTGCCCTGCAGCCGATGAGCAACGGTGCTGGCCAGTCGGCCCAGAACGGCTCCGCTGGCATCAACGAGGCACCATCGTCCCGGATTGTCCGATTTTTTTGCACTGTAAGTGTATTTTTTCACGATTTGGGCACTCCTAATTTAATGAATCCGGCATTTCTAAACAATTATTCAACCGGTGTCAAGAAAAAAAGCGCCTCATGCAGCAAAACGTCAAAGTAATTCCCTTCATTTAGGTTCGACAATCGGTATGGCATGCAAAGTCGCTAAAAAGCTAAGTTTTTCCAAACCTTTTTTTGCGTCTGGGCGACTCAGGGTGAGAATTTTAGAACTGGCCAAAATGCTTAAATTCCGGAGCGATATGCAAACGAATGACTTAGCCTGGCTGCTGCAGAGCCAAAAATCATTCTCACATCTCTTTACAGAAAATAAACAATACAATAAGAATACACTCGAATTGACCCCAGCTTCAACAGACAAGATCATCAGCACGCTAGCTTTAGAAATAACGCCAAAGGTAATCGTATAAAACACACACAAAATATTTTTTTGAATAAGGAAATGAATCATGAAATA
>CAMYNZ010000571.1 GCA_947259865.1 uncultured Desulfobacterales bacterium
AATTTTGGCAATGGTCAATTGATAGCTTTTCTCATCAAAGGTAAATTCTCCGTGTTGTCCAATATTAATTCTGGCGATATAGTGTTCATCGACCGGGACCAGGATTTTAAATCCTTCCAAAACATCGATTTGCCCCAGCCGTTCGCCTCGTTTTTTGGATTCGCCGATCTCAGCGTTTAATGCTGTTAGATGTCCCGTAATCGGGGCTTTGATCGTAAGGTCTTCCAGTTTCTGTTTTACAATTTTCAGGTTCGTGTCCATTCTTTTGAGCGAGGTTTCGATTTGTTGAATTTGATTTTCCCTGAAAAGGCTATCCTGCTCATAGGTCTTTAATGTTATTTCTTTTTTGTTACATAGATATTCATATTCGCTTTTAGTGTTTTCATATTGTTGAGAAGGGATAATCTTGTTTTTTATCAGCGCCTGTTCGCTCTCGTAGGTCCGTTGTAATTTATTAATCTGGTAATCCAACTCCAGCAGCTCGGAGCGAAGGGACAGCTGATTTTGCTCCATGACCAGACGGGCATTGCGTAAGTCATTGGTGAGTTGAAAAAATTCAGCTTCGCGATTCATGATATCCAGCAGCAGGTCGGTGTTGGCCAATGTTAGAATTTTTTCTCCCTTGTTTACAAAGCTGCCGGCTTCGATATAAACCTTTTCAACGCTTCCGCCCTCCAGGGCATCCAAATAAATGGTCTTTTTGGGTACGACTGTGCCGATAACCGGGATATACTCCTGAAACGGTCCTTCCCTGACGGTAGAAATAGTGATTCGTTCCGTTTTGACGTTTAACTTTGCGCCGTAATCAGCGAGTACGAACTGGTAAAAACAAAACGCAAGGAATCCAGCAGTAAAAAGAATCCCGATGATTCGCTTGGGTGTCAGTTTCTTTTTTTTTATTACCCTGTCCATATTTAGATGGTCTCACGCAAAGCAGCAAAGAAGGATTTAAAATATGTTCACTTCCCCAAAACCGGCAAAAGCTCATAGCTCTCAGCGATAGCATTCTCCCTTTGATCATCCACTAACAAATTTTAGGCATTTTAGGCACTTTAGATCATTTTAGGCATTGTCTTTACTCATAGCGTAGCGCTTCTATCGGATTGGCCCGCGCCGCTTTGATGGCCTGATAGCTAACCGTCAGCAAAGCAATTACCAAAGCCAACAGGGCTGCTAATAAAAAAATCCAGAACGAGATGTTGGTACGGTACGCAAAATCCTCCAGCCATTTGCTGAAAACAAGATAGGCAATTGGCCAGGCGATGATATTTGCGATCAGCACGCATTTAGTAAACTCTTTGGAAAGTAACAGAATTATGCTCCTTACTGACGACCCCATTGCTTTGCGAATGCCGATTTCTTTGGTTCGTTGTTCAGAGGCGAAAGAAGCAAGTCCCGACAAGCCCAAACAGGAAATAAAAATTGCCAGAAAAGTGAAATATGAGATAATCTCGAACATTTTTTTTTCAGGTGTATATCTATAGCCAAAATCTTCTTCGAGGAGCCAAGATCTAAAGGCTTGCGTTGGATCAAACTCTTGCAGTTTACTTTTTATAAATTTTATAGTCTCAGACATATTTTCAGGTCTTATTTTTGCCGATACATATCTAAATTGTGAAGGATCGTATTCAATATAAAGGGGTTCGATTTTGTTATGCAGTGACGCTATGTGAAAATCCTTCACAATACCAATAATGGTTTTGGTTTTATCTTTGCCTATTTCATTGATTGTTTTTCCCAGGGGGTCATCCCAGCCGAACTGCCTGGCAGCTGTCTCATTGATAAGGATCGCATCGCTCTGGTCGGTTGGATGACGGCGTGAAAAATTTCTGCCGGCACTTATATTAATTCCCATTGTTGGTATAAAATCAGGATCAACACTTGTCTGAAACATGATTTGAACTTGATTGAGTGGGTACCCTTCCGGAAGAAAAGCATCTCGATGAATAGTCCAGGGGGATATAGGATCGGATGACACAGATACGTTTATGATTCCCGGATGACCTCGCAATTCCTGTGTAATCGCATCTAGTGAGTTGAGGATGGCATCCCCTGTGAACGGAAGAGCGACAACCTGCTCTTTGTCGAAACCGAGTTTTTTATGCTCAATGTAGTGAAGTTGTTTTAAAATGAGACCGATGCCGATGATCAGGGCAATAGATATGCTGAATTGAAATACAACCAGAATGCTGCGGAAGCGGGAATTTGCAGTTCCTGCTCT
>CAMYNZ010000572.1 GCA_947259865.1 uncultured Desulfobacterales bacterium
TGGGCTTTGTAGAATTTTGAAATTCGGCTGGACCGTGTATTCGGACGGATCGTAGCCCAGAGTTCGGTCAATATCTCCTCCTCTGGGATCTGCGAGCAACCGATATTTATGCGGCTTTCTTTCTTGCGCTTTGAGAAAATCAATGCGGTCATACTCGGTTTCCTCTCCTAAGCCGTACTTGGATGGAAACAAATTCTTATAGCACATCCGCCGGCCGTCCCAGTCATCAAGCGTCTCATTTTTAATGACCCGGCGATTCTTGGCACAGGCACCTATGACAAAAAGCAGTAAGATGCATAAAATGCCGCGAAAACACAGCCAGAAATATTTCTGGTGATCTCGTGTACTATAAATTTTAAAATATCTACTCATGATCAATAGCCAATTCATATAAAGTGGGTTGTTATGCGCCTTTAAGTGCTCCGCTCTGCGGGATGAAGCGTCTTATTTTATTATGTTACGGAGCTCCTGCCTGGCTAAGAGAGCTTCCGGCTTGTCCGCCTCTGGAGGGCTCTTGCAAAAGATAGGTAACCATCAGTTTCGACTTTTTATTGATCCGGATCCTGAAATAGACGTGTTTACCTGGGGCTGCCCTTTGTAATAAATGTCGCCGCTTCCGCTGATTTTTGCAGTCAATGTCTCGGCCGCAGTTACCTTGCAATCTCCGGAACCGCTTATCTTTACCGAAACATTGCTTGCATCCAGGTCAAAGGCATCGATATCTCCGGATCCGGTTATAGAGACACGATGCGTTTTGGTTGCACCCAAAAGATTGATCGATCCCGAGCCGGTAATACCTGATTCCAACCTATCGACTTCTAATTCCATACGGATGTCACCCGAACCACTGATATCCGCATAAAAATTATCTGCCACAAATCTGCTTTTGCCGTTTATATCACCCGAGCCCGAGATGGACACCCCTTTGAGTTTCGCAACCGTGATAAGGAAATCCAGGGTTGTCGCTTTTACATTGTCTTTTTTGTAAGATATGATTAATTTTTTATTTCTCACATTTGTCTCTATGAGCGGTAGAATGTTATCATCGGTCACAATTTCAAGTGACTGCATATCTCCTTTCGTCAAAATAACGGTGCCCGTTCCTTTCAACTGTATCTCGTCAAATGCGGAAACCTGTCGGTCTTCTGAGACAACATTGCCGGAACCCTGAACTGTCTGACTCGAACAGCCGCCGGGCGTAATTATGATACAGCCTGCAGCTAAAACTGCCGTAGCAGACAAAGCCAACAAAATTTGGATAATTTTGGTATTCATGATGGCCTCCCTTTAATTATTTAACCGCGCTCAAATATATAAACAATCGTTTTTTCAAATTCGTTAAAAGATAGCGGCCGCATTTGCCGGCCCGGTTTGCCGGCAACAATGGTTAAGGTATCATCTTCAATTTTATAAATACCCAGTGACGTTTTTCCTCTGTGGGCGTGCACCGAGGTATCCGTAATATTAAAATCAATTTTTTTCAGAACACAGTTATTGTTCAGCTTTATTTGACCGCTATACCAGGGGCCTGATTCTTCGCGGGTCAGGTTATATCGATCCCCCTGGATCGTCAGGGTCCAATCGGCAGTTGGTTTTCCATCCGCATAACCGACCCAGTTGCCTTCAAGTTCAGGACATATGCTGCAGGCACTAAAGAGTAGTGTAATTATAAAAAGAATTATAAGATTATTGTATCTGTTCAGTTTCATAATAAATTCTAAGCGGCCATCCGAAAGCGGCTCGAATAAAGGTCATTGCTCAGAGTGATTTTTGCTCTCAGCCGGCGGTTCAACCTTTTCAAATAGTCTGCTTTCTTTCCACCAAAACTATTTGCCAGGTCCCTGGCGATGCAGATATTCAGTCGCGCTTTTTTGCGCCAGGCTATTTTGTTATTTATGGTGTTATATTGGTCAAACATGACGCTGCCTCTTGGGCAAAGGTTGGTTTTATGATGAAACCTACCTGTATATATAGCAAGCGCTGTGCCACAATACTTTTTGAGGCGAAATAGTCTTTGGTGTAGTAAATATTTTTTAGATTTATTTTAAGTTGTTGAGAGAACGGCAGGAAATCCCTTTGATACAGGGGGCTTAGGTGCGTTATATAGAACTCGCTAAATACATGCTGTTAAGTAAAGATTAGCTTCTGGCACTTTAGCGCATTTTAGACATTTCAGGCATTCTTTTGAGTGTTCGTTTCCGCAACAGGTGGTGTTCGA
>CAMYNZ010000573.1 GCA_947259865.1 uncultured Desulfobacterales bacterium
AGCTGGAATATCTTTCATTTTATCTTGCGGTGCCGGCGTTCGTTCGTTTTATGAGATTTCTTTTCCATGAGTATTCAAAGTACCTTGTGACTGGGTCCACAATAATGGGTCTCGCATTTTCCTTCTTAGTGATATTTACTCCGGCCCGCTTCTACTCACACACCCTCAATATATACGAAATTATAACTATCGTCGTATTCCTTTATTCACTTTATGTGATAATCGTTGCCTTGCTTCAAAAAAATGTCGAAGCCCTGGTTTTTCTCAGCGGGTTTATGATTTTATTTATGGCCGTAATAAATGATATGCTGCACGTTGAACGCATCATAAAAACCGGATTTTTTGTTCCGTTTGGTTTTTTTGTCTTTATTCTATCCCAGGCATTTCTGCTTTCTCTTCGTTCTTCAAGAGCCTTTAATACAATTATAGCCCAGCGTAAGGAACTGAGGGGGACCCTTAAAGCTTTAAAGAATGAAATCGTTGATCGGGTGCGTGCCGAGAAGGCCTTGAGAATATCCCATGAAAGATTTCTCACCGTTTTGGACAGTATCGATGCCGATGTCTATGTTGCCGACATAGAAAATTACGAAGTTTTGTTTGTCAACAAACATATCATCGACACTTTCGGGCATGATTTAATTGGAAAAACCTGCTGGAAGGTGTTTCGCAAAGAAACCCAACCCTGTGCCTATTGTAAAAAGGATCAATTGCTGGACGATACAGGAAATCCAACCGGTGTTTGTGTCTGGGAGGGAAAAAATCAGCTGACCCAAAAGTGGTACATGTACTATGTGCGGGCCATTAAATGGGTGGATGAGCGCCTGGTCCGTTTGCAGGTGGCCACCGATGTAACCGAGCTCAAAAAGGCCGAGGAGGCCCTGCGGGAAAGCGAGGAGAAACATCGAACGATCCTTCACAGTATTGAAGACGGATATTACGAAGTCGACATCGCCGGAAACCTGACCTTTTTCAATGAAGCCATGAGCAAGATTCTGGGGTACACCAAGCAAGAGCTGCTGGGTATGAATAATCGCCAGTTTCAAAGCCCGGAAAATGCCAGGAAGGTGTATCAAATTTTTAACGATGTTTACCGGACAGGCAGATCCGTGAAGGCCTTTGAATGGGAGATGATAAGAAATGACGGTACAACCAGATTGGTCGAATCACCCGTATCACTTATGCGTGATGCCGACGGCCAACCCATGGGCTTTCGCGGGGTTGCCCGTGACATTACTGAACGCAGGAATGCAGAAGAACAGGCTCGGTTGCACCAGCAACAGCTTATGCAGGCCAGTAAAATGGTTGCTCTGGGAACGCTGGTTTCCGGTGTAGCCCATGAGGTAAACAACCCCAATAATTTTATCATGCTGAATTCACCCATACTTTTAGAGGCCTGGCAGGATGCCATGCCGATAATGGATGAATATTTTAAAGAAAATGGGGATTTTCTGCTGGGGGGATTGAAATACTCAGAAATGCGGCATAAATATCCGGAGCTGTTCTCCGGGATATTAGATGGCGCCAACCGCATCAAACAAATCGTGGATGATCTAAAAAATTATATCAGGGATGATACCGCCGATCTCACCCAGTCCGTAGATATAAATGCTGTTATTAAGTCCGCTGTTGCCCTTGTCGCCAATATGGTCAAAAAGTCCACCAATCATTTTTCAATTGTTTACGGCAAGAAGCTACCCCGGCTAAAAGGCAATTTTCAGCGCCTTCAGCAGGTGATAATAAACCTGATCCAAAACGCCTGTCAGGCCATAAAGGATACCGAAAAAGAATTATCTGTTTCGACCGCATTTGATAAGGATACGTCCACTATTGTGGTAACGGTCCGAGACCAGGGCATTGGGATTGCTCCTGAAAAACTGCTGCACATTATGGATCCCTTCTTTACTACCAAACATGATGAAGGCGGTGTGGGCCTGGGTTTGTCGATATCTTCAAGAATAATTGAAGAGCACGGCGGCACCATGCGTTTCACCTCCGAAACCGATAGCGGCACAACCGCTAAAATTGTTCTGCCCATTAACCGCGAGTAAAATGTATTAAAAGGTGTAACCGAATGGCTGAGTCCATAAATCCCTCGTACCCGATCATGATGATCGATGATGAAGAGCAATCCTTAAACGCTTTTGAAATGGCGCTGCGTTCCGCCAGGATGAATAACTTTAACCGCTGCCAGGACAGCCGGGCGGTGATTTCCCT
>CAMYNZ010000574.1 GCA_947259865.1 uncultured Desulfobacterales bacterium
ATCCGGGACGGCTGTCACAGGGTATAAAGATCAGCCAGCCAAACAAATAGCAGAGGAAACGCTGCTCATGAGTGAAAAATCGACGTTTACCAACAATCCCCGACACTTTGATCGACCAACTGATCCGCCTGTCGAAACCGGTATCTCGAGTCCCAAATGCAGTGCGAGATGTCTGTGGTGAGGATTGAATCGGACATATTTAGCCAATCGCCGGGCATACATATAAAATATAGGTCCCAGGCTACCGGCCGTGTATTGATATTGGTCAGAAATACGGCATTGAGCCACTTTTATCTACGGGTATACAACCACATGCGCCCACCCTTTACACCCTTCCAGTTGCTGCTATTACTGTTCATCCTGCTATTTACGGTCATCGTCATTTACCTGGGTATATTTGCACTGGCGCTGGAAAAGCTCGGCCTGTCGCCAAATTCCGCGATGCTGTTGCTGATCTGTACACTGGTGGGCAGCGGTATCAACATAACCCTGTTCAGGATAATAGCCGAAGCGCCGCCTGACGAAGACCTGCAATTGATGCGCGAACTGTTTTTCGGCCAACGCATGCCGTTTACCGGAGAAACGATTGTCGCGATCAATGTCGGCGGCGCGGTAATCCCGGTCTGTTTTTCGATTTATCTGATCTATGTCAACCAGCTGCCTATGCAGCAGGTATTTACTTCGGTCGGCATCGTCTCCGCGATCAGCCTGTTCGCCAGCCGGCCTATTTCCGGTGTCGGCATCGGCATGCCGGTTCTACTGGCGCCGGTTGCCGCCGCGGTGACGGCGCTGTTGATTGCACCGGATTTCAGTGCGCCCATGGCCTACATCTGCGGAACCCTGGGTGTGCTGATTGGCGCCGACCTGTTGCGCATGAAGGACATCCCCAAAATCGGCACCCCGGTGGCGTCGATCGGCGGTGCAGGCACTTTCGATGGCATATTCCTGACTGGAATCGTGGCCGTGTTGCTGGCCTGAATCCGCAACAGCAACGGGGTCCAGATAACCCATTGATTTAATAGATTAATATTAATTTTTATAAGTATGCGAATGAAGAAATTAACGAAAATATTTTTATGTGGCGATGTGATGACAGGAAGAGGTATCGATCAGGTAATGCCTTATCCCAGTGATCCAATAATTTATGAGTCTTATCTGAAAAATGCCAAAAAATATATAGAAATTGCGGAACAAAAAAATGGTGTCATTCAAAAACCGGTCAACTATTCATATATTTGGGGGGATGTGCTTGATGAAATAAAAGACGTGAATACAGATGTGAGGATTATTAACCTGGAAACATCTGTAACAACGAGTAATGATTATTGGAAAAACAAGGGTATCAATTACAGAATGCATCCAAAAAATATTGCATGCCTATCAAGTGCACACATAGATTTTTGTTCACTGGCTAATAATCATGTGCTTGATTGGGGCTATTCCGGACTTGAGCAAACTTTAGAAACGTTAAAAAAAGAAGATTTAAAATTTTCTGGCGCTGGTTTAAATGTAGAAGAAGCAGAAAAGCCGGCTATTTTCAGGATATACGATAAAACAAGACTCATCGTGCTTTCATTTGGCTTGCAAAGTAGCGGTATACCCTATTCCTGGCAAGCTACTGAGGATAAGCCGGGCGTTAGCTTATTGGCGGATTTATCCGCAACTACGGTTCAAGAAATCAAAAGTAAAATCAGCAAGGTAAAATTACCTGGTGATATTGTTGATTTTTCAATCCATTGGGGGGGTAACTGGGGGTATGAGATTTCATTTGATCAAATAGATTTTGCCCATCGGTTAATCGATGAGGCGGCTGTGGATATTATTCATGGGCATTCCTCCCATCATGCAAAGGCAATCGAAGTGTACAAGGGGAAACCCGTCATCTACGGTTGTGGAGATTTCATTAATGATTATGAAGGGATAAATGGTCACGAAGCATTTAGGGGTGATTTGAGCTTGATGTATTTTATAAGCATGGATAACCGTTTGAGAAAACTCGATAAATTCAAAATGACACCCGTACAGATAAAAAACTTCAGGGTCAATCGTGCATCGCCAGAAGATTCGCGATGGTTAAAAGAAATGTTAAACAGGGAAGGCAGGCAATTTAATTTTGATGTTTTTTTCACTATTTGACCGTTTCATTCTGAACATGACCATGACGTGAATAATGAAAATTAATAATTCTCAAAACCACGG
>CAMYNZ010000575.1:0-2197 GCA_947259865.1 uncultured Desulfobacterales bacterium
TCCGGAATCCACAATTTCGCCCACTTCTCCAGGGGCGAGCGCTTTTGAACCGTTCTCCAGATCCATAATTTTCATAATGCAGTTGGGAACGGGCACACCCACCGAAAGGGCGCCGCTGTCTTGATCCACGGGCGCCCTTTTACCCCAGGGAACGATGTGAGACGGAGAATTGGTCTCGGTCATACCATAGACGTTGTAAAGATAGCGTCCTGTCAGCTTTTGAAACTGATCCACGGTGGACTCCGAAACCGGGGCACCGCCGCTGTAAGCCTTTACAAAGCCGGAAAGGTCTCTGGTTTTGATATCGGGATGATTCATCAAAGCAATATAGACGGTGATGGACGCCACGGACATGGTTACTTTCCAGTGCTCGATAAGCCGCAGGGTTTCGCCTGCATCAAATCGGTAATATAGCACAACCGGAATCCCGGCCAGGGCGGCAATGGCCAGATGCGCCACCTCACCGGTTACATGAAACAACGGCGCCACACCCAGCACAACGTCCCGGTCGTCGATGCGCTGCATGGCCTTAAAGACCCGGGCATTGAATGCGATGTTTCCGTGGGTGTTCATGGCTCCCTTGGGTGCGCCGGTGGTTCCGGAAGTGTATGTCAAATAGGCCACATCATCCGGTGATACTTCCGCACGGTTTATATCTTTATCTTTGTGGCCTTTGATCAATTCAAACATATCAAGCGCAGCGGGTACAGTGATTTTTGTTTTTCCTTTCAATATCCCGGGCAGTTCTATATCCGCCGGCCACAGATCCAGGGCTGAAGTTGTTATGATCTTGCCGACAGCGGTTTCTTTGAGAAAAGACAGATCCAGTCCGGCTGCAATGTCATCGTGCGTTATAAAGACCCTGGCGCCCGAATCCCGACAAAAGTAACTGAGCTCCCGTTCTTTGTACATGGGATTCAAAGGAACCGCAATACCACCGAGCTTCCAGGCAGCGTAGACAGCTATAAGAAATTGAGGGACATTTTGAAGGTTCACTATTATTCGGTCCCCTTTTGCAAGCCCGAAATCCGACAGGGCCGCTGCCAGGCTGTTCGACAGCTGCTCAATTTCTCCATAGGATATCATGCAATCAAAATACAAAACAGCCGGTGCGTCAGGCCGTTGGGCTGCTGAAATTATAAAATCGTTCAGAGCCGTCTGTGACCCTATTTTTAGATCATGGGGGACCCGGTCAGGATAATTATTCAGCCATGGCCGTTTCTCATAAATCGAATCCATTTTTTCTTCCAAACTGAGACGGGTTGATTTTTAAGGGGTGTCACCAGATGGTCCAGCCCCCATCGATATAAATGGTCTGACCGGTGATGAAGTCCGAAGCCGGCGCTGCCAGAAATATAACAATGCCTGCCAGTTCTTCCGGATAGCCCCAGCGCCCCACAGGAGTCCGTTCGTTTATGAAGTTGAACCGCTCCTGATCGTTGCGGAGCTGTTTGACCAGGTCGGTCTCAAAATAGGTCGGTCCAATGGCGTTAACCCGCACGCCCTTTTTGGCCCATTCCAGGGCCATGACTTTGGTCATCTGGTCTACGCCGCCTTTGGAAGCGGCATAAGCCACCAGTTCGGGCAAGGCAACGGTGCCCATAATCGAACTTATGTTGATGACCTTGCCGTAACCCCTTTCGATCATCCGGGGAACCACCGCCTGGGCTACCAATAAATACCCTTTGAGGTTGGTGTTGATGATCAAGTCCCACTTCTCCTCCGGATATTCGAGTATCGGTTGGCGGTGGTTGATGCCGGCATTGTTGATCAAGATGTCCACCCGGCCGAAATAAGCCAAAATCTCCGTAAACCCCGTTTCGACCTTCTCCTTTGTCAGCACATCCAGTTCAAACCCGGCCGATTTTCGGCCCATATCCCTGATATCATTAGAAACCCGCTCCAGATCGGAGGAATTTCTGCCACAAACAGCCACATCCGCACCGGCTCTGGCCAATGCTTTGGCCGCTGCTTCTCCCAGGCCCCGGGTGCTGCCGGTAACCATTGCGACTTTGCCCGACAGATCGAATAAATCCACTGCCTGCCCTCCTTTTCGATAAGGTTGACACCGCTGTGCGTTCCGACAAAAATTCAGACCAAAATAAAACCCATATCATGTATTGACCCTTATCACCTGGCGTTATCAAGGTCAAATTGCCACCTGCCGCTATTTGACAGAAAAATTTCTTATGTTAAA
>CAMYNZ010000575.1:2261-3185 GCA_947259865.1 uncultured Desulfobacterales bacterium
GCTTGGATCAACAACAACAAACCCGTAAAAATACAGACCGCCATGAAAGAACTCGAAATAAACGGCCGAACCGTAAAGGTAGCAGCATCCATTGACGCTGTTGGGCTCTACTGCCCGATGCCGATTATCATGCTGTCAAAAGAACTGGGTAAGTTACAATCAGAACAGGTGGTTGAAATTCTGGCCGATGATGAACCTTTTCAAAAAGATTTGAACGACTGGTGTGCCCAGACCCATAACCGGCTGCTATCAATATCAAAATCTGGAGAAGATGTTTTTATTGCCTATGTAGAAAAAAAATGATTATTACCTGCCTGCATCAACGTATTTAAATCGGTATAAAAGCCTGCCCCACGACTACCCATCTGCCAGGTTTTGGGTCGCCATCTTTTCAAATGGGCTGTCCGGAAATTTTTCAACGATCTCCTTGAACAACATTTTCGCACGTTCCAGGCTGCCGATATCCTCAAATAGGCGGCCCAGGGAAAGCATGGCTTTGGCCTGCCAGGGCCCTTCTTTTGATGATGCCAACTCCAGGCAGGGTTGGGCCCTTTTCAAATCAGCACTTTGATAGCAATGGGCGCCCAACCGAAGCAACACCTGACCGGGCAGTGCATTCAAGAACTTCGGAAAATATTCCCGGAGCAGTGCAACGGCTTGGGCTACATCTTTCTTTATCAATACCTGCATCAGACGAACATAATATAACTGGGCCTTGTCGGGATCAAATTTGCGTAAGTTTAGGAAATATGTCAAGGCAGCCTCATTTTCGGGCTCGTCGGTTAAAATGTCATCGTAAAGCTGGGTGGCCTCTTTTTTGCTGTAGGGTTTAGCATCCAGCCGCTGGGCTTTGACCTTCACCGCTTCTTCGGAGGCCGCCCGCTGCAGTTTAAACAGATAGCCCAATAAAAATCCCCCGAGATA
>CAMYNZ010000576.1 GCA_947259865.1 uncultured Desulfobacterales bacterium
CAGTTTTTTTCTTAATTCCGGGGGGCTGAGACCGAAAGGCAATTTGGTCCACTTCAATGTCGAGGCATTCATAAAATTCACCCAATTATTGATTGGTTATTCATAGAAGCGGTGTTGTTTGCATTTTGTAATCACGAAAACACGAAAACTGGAAAACACGAAATTGATCTTATTGACGGCTTGGTAATTATTCAATCAGATTCTTGTACCATATTCGGATCGAATTGATAAGACAAAAAAAGTCAATGTGACATTAACAGGCATCAAAGATGACAATAATTGTCAAAATTTATAAATCAGCCGGTGGCTGATTGGGTGATAACTATCCGTAATCGATATTAATACATCAAAATATGCAAGTTGGCATAAATATTGTAGCTAATCCCAGGCGGGGGATACCTGCCATTGAAGCAACCACCAGCATGGGTGGTAAAAAACGGTTTCGGGGGATGCCATACCGCTTGAATAAAATCCGAATTACCCAAGCCAGGTAACCGTGGTTGGGGGAAAAACGTTTGAATAATGCAACGTTTTTAACAACCGCTATTTGAAAAGGAGCATTTATGGAACAATTTGAGGAAGATATTTCGTCGCATCCGCTTTCTGATCAACAGGAATATCACGGTGTTGAAGAACTGGAAAGTGAAGCCTTCAATCGCGGATTACCAGAGAAGGGCACGACGCCGCTGCCAGCCAGCGACCCTGGATTTTCGGACCCCGGCCAATGGATGGCCGACGATTTCGAACATACTGCGCCCATTAAAGCATCTCCGGTAATTTTACTTATTGATGATGAAAAGCCTTTTCGTAATGTCCTCAAGCAGGTTCTGTCAAAAGCCGGTTATGATGTTGTGGAGGCGGCCAATGGGGCGGAGGGAATCAACCGGTTTTATGAGAAACGCGCCGATGTGATAATAACCGATGTTATCATGCCGGAGAAGGAAGGCATAGAAACCATTATCGAGTTGAAAAAGGTGTATCCCGAGGTCAAGCTGATCGCCATGTCCGGCGGCGGCTGGTATGGCACCGACATCGACTTTGATATGGCCAGGAAATTGGGTGCCCGAACCCTGGACAAACCGTTTGCGCTGCATGAATTGCTGGATGCGGTCGCTGAACTGTTGAACTAGGGTTGTGTTCTAAAAAAATGTTTAAAAATGATTGTCACTTCCGCAGATTCGAAAAGGCGTCAACTTAGGTGTTTTAGGCGACGTATAATGGTGGGAGCGGCTTTCCAGCCGCGATCTGAACTGCTGGTGTTAAAGCACATCGCGGCTGGAAAGCCGCTCCCACAAAAGTATTTCAAATTCTAATCATTCAATCCTCAACCCTTTTTGTATGTGATTATACAAAATTTTCTATCAGCACCGCTGCAATACACCCGGTTTTGTATTTGTATATACAAAAACCCGTTTGTGACTTGGCAGGTTTATACCACGATGCTTCAATATTCCAACCTTTCCTTCACACCTGGCTTTTCTGTCCAACGCCATGCTTGTTATTGATAAATTTATTGTTACCTTAATTTAACCAATCATTTTTACCACTTCCATTATGAAAAAACCGGCGACAATTATCATTATATTGGTCTCTATAACGGCTTGCGGGACCCGGCTTGTGTATCAGCACCTGGACTGGCTGATACCCTGGTATGTCAGCGATTATATATCCCTTGACAGTGATCAGAAAAATATGCTCGAAAAGCGGTTGTCCAAGCTTTTGGACTGGCATTGCCGCACCCAGCTTCCCGTCTACGCGGAGACCCTGCGAGCGTTGGAAGGGGATCTGGCCAACAGCGCCGACCCGGTCGACGCAGCCACCCTGCAGGCCTATAATACTAGAATACTAGCGCTGTGGCAGGAACTATTGCAGCAAATCGGTCCCGATATTACCGCTATACTGTCACTGGCATCCGATGATCAAATCAGGGAGCTTTTTGACAATCTGGCAGAGCAAAACCAAAAGTTCCGAAAAAAATACGTTGATCTACCGCCCGACGAATTAATTCAAAATCGTCAAAAGCGCATGGTCAAGCGACTGACGTACTGGGTATCGAATCTGAACATGAAACCCATGTGTTTGGCGGTGGGATCAGTTTTTTCCATCTGGAAAACTGGTACTCCGCTCACGCAGTTATCCGTGGCTCGCTGAAGATGGTCGGCCTGTATAATCTTGCACGCAGAAACGCCCAC
>CAMYNZ010000577.1 GCA_947259865.1 uncultured Desulfobacterales bacterium
TGTTGTTCAAATCTTTTTGAGTAACAGCTCGTTAAGATGTGACTCTAGTTTTTCAGGCGATATTTGTGCTCAAAATCACATATTTCGTCCGAATAATGTGACCAAATGCACAAAAACGAACCGAATAATCTTGACGACAGTTTTCATTCATGTAGATGTTAAAGCAGGCATAAACCAAAGAGCAAAAGCTTGAAATCCTATGACTTACAGTTCAAACCGGCACGACTTGTGCGGACAAATTTGATTAACTTCAAAATGGATGGAAAAATATGTAACTTGCCACTTTACGCCGGGTTGCTGCTGCCCGCTCTTTTTGGAAAGGAGGATTAAAGTCTCATGAAACCATATTTAATTAAAAACACTTTACAATTATTTTCGGACTGTTCGGCAAAGTAGAGCCGTTGATGAAACTGGAAATAGAATAATGGAGAAGATATTATGGACTCGATGTTCAGACGTAAAATGCTGTTTACCGGTATTGGTTTTATCATCCTCATAGCCGTATTGATTGTCGTGCTTCTTGAGTATCAACAAAAGAAAGAACCAATCAAGATAGGAATGGTGACGACATTGACCGGAGGCGCTGCAACAGCTGGCATAAATTCACGAGACGGAGTGATGCTTGCAGTAGAAAAGATCAACAGCTTGGGTGGAATCAGTGGGCGACCGGTAGAACTTATTGTTAAGGATGACAAACGCAATTTTAAAGAAGCTCTCAGAGTTGATCAAGAATTGATTGACGAGGGCGTTATTGCAATATTGGGCCATGGGTTCAGTTCTATTACCCTGAAAGTAATTCCATTAATGAATGAGAAGAGTGTTCTATTGATAAGTCACGGCTCCAATACAGCTAAATTGACAGGACTCGATGATAATTTAATAAGAGTATCAGTCCCGATAACGACACTAGGACCGGCAACGGCCCATTTGGCCTACATCAGACTTAACCTGAGAAAAATGGCCGTTGTATATGATTCTTCCAACTCGGGGTATACGGAATCCTACTATCAATATTTCAGAAAGCAATTCGAAAAACTGGGGGGCGAGATTTCTGGAGCAGTTGCTTTTGATTCCAGGAATAGGTTGTCATTTCCAAATATTGCGAAAGAGATTATGGATTCTGATCCTCAAGGTGTTTTTATCACAGCCAATTCTATTCATGGAGCGCTGATATCTCAGCATCTGAGAAAGATCAATTCACAAATTAAAATAATCGCTTGTAGATGGGTGTTTGGATCACCGGATTTTATCAGAAACGGTGGACGTGCGGTAGAAGGCGTTATTGGATTATCTGAATTTAATAGGGAATCTTCCAGCGACAGTTTCCAGACATTTAAGAACAAATACGAGAGTCGATTTGGAGAAAAGTTCAATTCGCCACCCCAATTGGGATATGAAGCGGCGAGTGTGCTTTTTAGTGCGCTTGCAGATGCAGATGATCCTAAAAAACTGAAGGCAGCAATATTGAAACAGAGAAAATTTAAGGGTTTAGACGGTGACATTATTATCGATGAATACGGGGACCCTCTCCGCCCGCTTTATATCCAAAAAATCCAGAACGGTGAGATCCAAATCATCGGTAAAATAGAACCATCGAAGTTGGAAAAATAGGCCCATGAAGGCTTATCGAAGCATAAAAAGCATTCTGACGCTTAATTTTGTCATTGTGGCGGTACTTCCTGCCGTTATGGTTGGGCTAATTGCACTTAAAATCCTTAGTGACAGTATGGAAAAGGAAATTACCGTTAGAAATGAACTGCTTGCAAAATCTCTTGCCGCTGAACTGACCAGGTTTCTCCTTCACCCCTTCACGCTTCTTGAACAAATTAGAGATGTGACAGAAAAAAACGAAATTGTTCCTCAAAATGAGTTGAATAGATATCTCAATTCTTTACTCGACAACTATGAATTCTTTGACAGCATAAAGGTACTCGACAGTAAAGGTATCATTACCCATGTTGCCCCATCGAATGAGAATATCTTAGGATTGGATATGTCCAATCAGGAGTACTATCGTGTTACCCTGGAAATGAACGAATCCCAATGGTCGCAGACTTTTCTTTCCCCTCAGGATGGTAAGCCGACCTTGACTTTAACGCTGCCGTTAAGGCGCGGAATACTTGTTGGCGATCTCAATCTGTCCGCCCTGAGCGATGTTATAGATCGGGTGAAAATA
>CAMYNZ010000578.1 GCA_947259865.1 uncultured Desulfobacterales bacterium
GCGCCATCATTGTCAGGAACGGCGAGCTGATCGCAAAAGCGCATCACGAAGTGTTGAAAACAAACGACCCCACCGCACATGCCGAAATCCTTGCCATACGGAAGGCTTGCTCGCACCTTAAAAGCTATGATCTCTCAGACTGTGAGATCTATTCCACCTCAGAACCGTGCCCGATGTGCTTTTCCGCCATTCACTGGTCAAGATTGAAAAGGCTCTATTTTGGGACAACAAGGGACGATGTGGCGGTCATCGGATTTGATGACAGTCTGATCTACGATATCCTGAGTGGTAAGGCGCAGGTGGTTCAAATGGAGCGCATCAATGTCGAACGCGACAGCTGTCTGGGGTTGTTGAAAGAATGGGATGCAAAACCGGATAAGAAATTATATTGATCTGTCTGCCAAAGCAATACATCATTACGCATCACGCGTATGGTTAGTACCTTAGAAATTTTTGTGCATTTTGTGGCAATCCCGCTGAAAGCGGGATTCGCCACCAAGACACAAACTCAGGTTGAGCGGTTCAGAGTTCAACGTTCCGGGTTGAAAGACATCCAGCCTGCTCGTATCAAAGGGATTCTGTATTTAACGGTTATATAACGCCCTCTCACCCAATGGGTGAACTCGGGTATTCCGGATCTTCACTATTAAGGTAAGCCGTTTCAAACGAGTGTAACCTTTGAACCCCAAACCTCTGAACCTTGAACGGTTGTCAAACAGTTTTGCTTTGTGACTTTGTGGCTTTGTGGCCATTTTTGCGGTTTATCCGCCATATTTCTGGCGGACTTCTCCGGGGCAGGATAAGGGCGGTCGAAAAGGAGCAAATTAAATTATGAATTCAAAAAGACATATCCTGATCAGAAGTAAATTTATGGTACCCATGTCACGCAATATGGGCTTATCAAAAAGAATTTCCGACGGCTATGTGCTCACCGAAGATGAGAAAATAACAGAGGCCGGTGAATATACGAAAGAAAAAGGCGATCAGCTTATAAGAGATTATGGGAATGACCTATTTATTGTGGGTTCTGAAAAACAGGGCGATTTTACGGTCGCTGACATTGCCTGTAATGAGACCTGTCTTTTACCCGGTTTTGTGAAAGCGCATGGTCATGACCACGAATCACCATTAATCGGGATTGCAAAAGATTGCCCCTTAACCGCCTGGTTGGATGGAGCCGTTAATCTTTTTACAGGATTTCTTGATGAGAAAAGAGAAGCGCTCGCTGATAAATTCGGCAAATCACCGAATCTTGTTACCTATTTAAAAGCAAGAGTCGATGACATATATTACGGCATCACATCTTCTCTGGTTCATCACTGCAATTTTAATAAATACAGGGCAGCGGATATTGTCGAGGCCAACAAGCAAGCCTATACCAAAATGATCGTTGCAGTTGGAAGTCAGGACAGGCACTATGATGATCGGATTCTTGATATTCCTCATCATGTGGCGGTTGACAGGTTAAATGATTATCACAAAAAATTCGCAGATGTTGAAAGAACATGGATCATTCCGGGTCCCGATCAGTTTTTTTCAAATGGCCCCGAGCTATTAAAAGCGCTCAAAAGCTGGAGTAAGGATAATGGAACTTTAATCCATATTCACAGTTCGGAAGAACCGAAGACAACCGCCTGGTTTAAAGAGACATATGGGATGACCCCGATTGAATATGCAAATAGTATTGGATTTTTGGATACGGAAACACTTCTGGCGCACCAGGTAAATAACACCGAGAATGACCTGGCCATCATAAAAGAAACAGGTGCAAAGGTGGTGCATAATCCGCTCGCAAATACCATTCTGGGTTCAGGCATGCCCCCCCTGAAGAAAATGACAGAAATGGGAATCCCATATGTTATTTCAACCGACGGTTCAGGCAGTGCCGATAATCAGGATATTCTTTTAGCCGCCAAATCTGCGGCCCAGTACCAAAAAGCATTGCATCAAGATGCTTCATTTTTGACCAGTGATGTATTGCTGCGGAAGATTACAGTAGAACCTGCTGAATTTTTACGTTTGAATACGGGTTCTTTGGAAAGTGGCAAGGATGCGGATATGGTGTTAATCGATTTGACCCGTCCGAACCTGATCCCTTCCCGACTGGATAATGTTGTCGAAAATTTAATCTGGGCATCCGATGGAAGTGAAATTAAGACCGTGATTGCCAACGG
>CAMYNZ010000579.1 GCA_947259865.1 uncultured Desulfobacterales bacterium
CTAGTATTCTTGAAATCTGCTCAGGATCATCCGGATAGGCGGATTGATCATTTTCCATTATTCGGTGTATTTTCAAAACAGGGTCGGCGAGCGAAAAAGACATTCCAATGTTGTCGAATTCTTCGACGGCGTTTTGGAATTGGTGCATTTTTCTGATGAAATGGGGCTTTGTAACACCATTGGGATTCTTTGTCTTCAGTGTAAATTCGATTGGAAAGTAAAATCCATAGTTATTGACAATATAGTTGTTATCCTTCACGACTTTCATATTATCGGGGAAATATTTGAAGGTATGGATATCGACATGAACAAAAGGTAGCGAAATAATAAACAGGATAAAAAGAGAACCGAATACGGCAATTACCTGATAAGGATGCCTTACCGCGGCTTTCCCGCATAAATAATTCAGTTTATAGATGATACGGTCCAATCTATTTTGTTTCGTCGATATTGGCCTCAATCTAAATAATCCCAAAAAAACAGGAATAGTGATAAACGATACGATAAAGGCTGTCGCAACCGCCAGAGCCGAAAAAACCCCAAGTTCGCGAAGAATCTGCATTTTGGAAATGTTTAAGGATAAAAAGCCGATAAGGGTAGTTAATGAAGTAAAAAAACACGGAACAAAGATGTAGGAAAGGTTTTGCAAAAGGCGTGCTTTATCGACACGGCCGCCATTGTTTTCAGATCGATGATGGTTGATAACGTGTACACAGTCGGCAATGCTTAAAATCGCAACCAGGGTTGGCAAAACGACGGTCATAAGATTTATCTGATGGCCGGTCGCCCCAAATAAACCTAAAGTGATAATCGAAGTAAGTACGATAACGAAGACGGTTTTGATAAGCGCCAGAACGCTTCTTAAAAGAACGGCAATAAGCACAAACATGATAAAATAACTAATACTAACGAGAATGCCGGCGTCTTCAGTGGTCAGTTTATTTAAAAAGGTATAAATTATCCCAACACCGCCGATATGATATTCTATTCCATTCCCCTTCAAGTGGTGGTCTAAAATATCGATAACAGAATCCGAAATTTTATCCCTTTCCTGATCAATGTCGTCTCTTGCTTCAAGTTGAGCCGTTATTAAAACACCTCTTTTGTTTTTGGAAATAAAGACCCCGCCGAAAACGGGATCGTTCAGAAGCTTGGACGTAATGATCTGTTTTTGCGACTCAGTCAGTTCGAAATGATCCGGTATCAAATCGTTGATCTGCAGATGTCCGTTTTGTGAATGCATGTCCTTTAAATCGATCAAGGAATAAACTCGGTGAATATGATCAACATTCTGAATATCCCGCGTCAATTTTTCAATGAGAGACAAGTTCGCTTTTGATAGAAGATTCTCTTCCCGGGTTTCATAATAAATAACGATAACTTCGTCATTACCAAACTGTAAGAGCGATTGCTCATAGGCTTTCAGGTTTGGGTCGTCTTTATAAAACCAGATCCTGAGTGAATTATTCGGGACCAGCCCCTCTTTTAGATAGGGTGCCAAAAGGACGGCACACAATATGAGAAAGGCAAATAATACATATCTATATTTAAAAAGTATGGACATGGTAACATCCACCATCAATTTCTTTTTAAAACAACATAACTCCCGTAAAAAAAACTTCGGTCTATAGATTGCAGCCTATTTCCAAGGGTTGTATCATCAAAAAAATAATCTTCATGCGATGGGGGGCAATTTCTCGGCACCACCAGAGTTCGGTATTCCACAATCAAATCTCTTCGGCAATATTCGACGAGACTATCAAATATATCTAACATGCTCTTTTCACTCATGTATTCAAAGATATTTGAGAAATTTATTTTGGAAACCGTTCCTTTTGGCTGTTTTTTCAGGTAGCCTTCAACACTGTCGGTTATAAAAGATAGTTTGGTTAGATTCTCTTTGATCTTGGAATAATTCTTTTCCATCAGGTAGGGCGGCATGCAATTTTTATGAGGATAATTCCCTGTTAAAATGTAATGAAGGTAATAGTTATCCCATACCGGCAGATTCGTCAGTCCGTGTTCAATTCGATTAAGTATTACTTTCGAAACAGAATCGACTTTTGTATATTTGAAAAAGGCCGGATCACGCCCCAATCGTCCCATTACCGTCTTGCTAAGAAAAATCTTGATAAGCCAACGCCATTTTTTATTGTCCCACAAGTTGATGGTTATCAAAATACACTCTAGCGAAGCGGCTTAGACTTAACCGGATGGATCGATACAATTTCAAACGGTCAGTTGAGTGGTAAATTCCCATGAGTGCAATAAAATCGTGATATTCCATATGTTTGATGGCGACTTTTTTGAGTTCACATAATGCAGTTTGAACAGGGCTGATATCTACACCCACGACTGATTGTGGATTATCCAGCAACAACGCAATGGTGTTATCTCCTCCGGAAGCAATCGAGACAACATTATCTTTCGGGTTTACATCCAGTGCAATGCTGTTCAGGGCAGGGTCTTCCCAACACTGGGCATATCGGATTAGGTCAAACTTTGCTCTCTCCTCTATCTCCGTATATGTTTTATTTGGGATCATCTGCTCAAGTTTCCTATATCTATCTTTGTTCCATCGTGGTCTGACCGCCTAAATTCAATTCGCTTCACATCGAATAAGGTGATGCAGGGTATTAAAGATACGTTCCGTGAAACCGTAATGCCGAAAAGTATGGGCCATGATATAGTGTGGTATCCGGTTCACCGCCAGATCGTACAGTGAACAGCGGTAACCCTCGCGCCATTGCTGCCCATCAATCCGGCCGCCTGTGGCACCTTCCAGAGATACACGGTGGAATTCGATATAGTGCTCGATCTCGTCAATGGAGGTATCGGGTGTCAAGACAAAAACAAGTAATTCGGCAAGATCGTGTTGCGGCAAATGCAAAGTGGCCATTTCCCAGTCATAGGCGCACAGTTTAAGCTGGTCGTTTACTTTTCGGAAGCATATATTACGTGGGTTAAAATCATTATGAATCAGGGTCCGGGGCATATTCTCGATCTTCTTCCACCAATCCGGAATGCTGTTAATAAGGCGTCGCTGCACTGCGACATCCTCTAGGTGCACCCATTCGGGGAATTCTTCCAAAGCGTGAAGGCTCAGGGCCTCCCATAGGGGGGTCAGTCGGGTCATACTCGCCCTTGTGGGTACCTTGCCAAGCCACCCTTTTTCAAGCAGTTCTCTTTCCCTCCTATACCAGGAAGAGTGGAATCGTGCGGCCCCCTCAAGAGCCGTTTCGATTTCATTGGATCTCCAGTCTTTTGGGTTGTCTGCGGTAT
>CAMYNZ010000580.1 GCA_947259865.1 uncultured Desulfobacterales bacterium
GTTATAGCGGATGACGACGATATCATTCCTTTTGTACGGCAACGGTCGGGCGGTGGTTAAGCCCCACCACAATACATCCGCATATCGTTGCAGCTGCTTTGAAGTAAACATGATTTTTTATCCCAGGGGGGGTATCAGACCCTTATTTTCGATGTTCTGCGTTTTTATGTCGAAAAGACGAAATACAATCAAATCACAATAGCCAAAAAACAAATAACAAATAAATCACAATGACTAAAATTCAAAATTCCAAACAATCGGCTTTTGATCTTATTTGAGATTTGGAATTTATTTGTTATTTCCGATTTATCCGGGATTAAGAATTTGAACAAAGCTACACCCTCTAACTATCGCCGGCATTTAATGATACTGCCATTCACCCATCATCTTTGAGAAACAGGTTATGGTATTCTGATTCGGTAAGATGTTTTTTTAGAAGGCGATTGATGAATTCGAAGATTTCCAGCAGCTCCTCATCTGCCATTCTTTTGGTGATCGTTGCCATGAACTTGTCGTCGGAAAACTTTTGAAGATAGTATATGATCGTGTTTTCATCCGTTTCCCGGTCCGCCCCATATCCCACCAGGCCCTGGTAATTTTTTACAAAATCGTGTGTATGCATGATGACCATTGCAAAATGTTAAATCCAAACAGCAAATTCCAAGCTAAATTAGCAAATAAATTCCAACAATACAAATTCTAAAAATAAAAAGAGCTTTGATAGGAAATCAGTAATATCCGGTTAGGTTTTTGCATATGATGAATTCCCTCCGCGGTAATCTGCGCGGAATAAAAATTTAAAAAAACGGTGAAAAAAAATTCAAAAAAGTGAATTTTTTGCTTGACATTTAAGAAAAAATTTTCGTGGCGACTTGTAATATTAACAATAATTACAAGGAGTTACGACTATGCCACGATCATTTGAACCGTACCAAAAGAAACACTTTTCACCGTCTTTTTGGCAATTATTTCAACCACTTAAAAAAATACTGCCTGAAACACCGGCCCTCCAATCCCGTGGGGATAGACCGTTGCAAATGACTTTCGAAGATCAACTAAAAGCTCTAATTTTCTTTCACCTTGAAGAGCATGTCTCGGCTCGTCATCTTATTCAAGTCCTTAAAGAAGATGAATTCGCCCGGGTAAACATTGCGCCTGAAGATGGCATCGGGAAAAGCAGCTTTTCCGAAGCAATCAATAACAGGGGGCTTGAACAGCTGCAATCCGTATTTGAAAAACTTAGTAACGAAGCATCTAATATACTGCCCAGGCAGCATGCCGAGCTCGGCCAACTTGTTGCCTTTGATGGTTCACTAATTGATGCGGTACTTTCAATGACCTGGGCTGACTATCGAAAAGCCTCAAAAAAAGCCAAAATTCACGCGGGCTTTAACTTAAACTATGCAATTCCAACAAAAATTTTTCTCACTGACGGAAATGGAGCAGAAAGACCATTTGTCAGTCAAATTCTTTCACCGGGCCAAACAGGGGTAGGCGATCGAGGCTACCAGCAACATGATCTATTTGATTGCCTGCAGACGGAAGGCAAAAGCTTTGTTATTCGCATCAAAGCCAATACAACCAAAACCCTTGTTAAAGAACATGACGTCAAGGCTGACAGTATCGTTTTTTATGATGCCGAAGTTCTGCTTGGTACCCGCGAAAACAATAATCAAACAAAGAAATCTGTGCGGCTTGTTGCATATCGTGTCGATGGTGTCGATTATTGGATAGCAACGGATCGCAGAGACTTGACAGCTGAACAAATCGCTGAAATTTATAAACTCAGATGGGACATTGAAAATTTTTTTGCGTGGTGGAAACGTCACCTGCGAGTCTACCATCTCATTGCAAGAAGCCAGCATGGACTAATGGTACAAATCCTTGGAGGACTCATTACATATCTGCTCCTTGCAATTTACTGCTACAAAAATCACAATGAGCCCGTCAGTATCAAAAGAGTTAGAGAGTTACGGATTCAAATTCAAAATGAACTTCGTGATTCACACAGCTCGTCAGATCCAAGTACTTTCAAAGAACAATACCGGTCATATGCAAAAACCTAACCGGATGTTACTGAAGAACACTACTTTCCGATATTTGGCAGGCCATGCATTATGATATAGCAAAACAGAAACATTGTGGCTTTTATGA
>CAMYNZ010000581.1 GCA_947259865.1 uncultured Desulfobacterales bacterium
CAGCACATACGAATTCAGATATTTCAAAGGGCTGTCCGGCAGTGGAATTTGGATTCTAAACAAATCGGGTAGAATTTCTTCAACCATCGAATGACTCCCTTTCTATTCAAGCATATCCATTTTCAAACCATCCACAGTTTCCTGACTAACGCCGGCCTTATTTTTTAAATAATCCACCGCTGATCCGTATGAATGGCGGATATGGTCCAGGAGTGTTGTCATGGCAGCAGGGAGTGCAGTAAGATACGGCAGCAGGTTTTCTTTTTCAATACCAAAGGAACTGAAATAGCTGTAAAGCTTTGGTAAAATTTCGGCCAAAAACTCATTGGAAAGGCCGTGATCATAGATAACGGTTTCTTCAGAAACCCCCAGGGATAGCAATATCAGCGCTGCACAAACGCCCGCCCTGTCTTTGCCTCCCGTACAATGAAAAACCAGGGGGTAACTGGCGGGTGACGCGAGACGTTCAAAAAGAGCCGCCCAGGTGGTTGCGTAGGCATCGATAGTGTTTATGTAACCGTTGATCATGTAATCTTCGGTCAGCCAGTCGATGTCGCCGTTTACAATTTTTTCATGTGCGGTGACGGTGTCGAAATTTCCGCTGACGATGGGAAAGTTAAGATATTCGATAGCGCCGTCTTCCGGCAAGCGGTCCGGTCGTTTTTTAACCTCTGCCGGAGCACGCAGATCACAGACCAGTTTGATTCCGATTTGCTTTAAAACGGCCTGGTCGCTAGCGGTAAGACGCGTCAGACTGTCCGAACGGTATATCCGCCCCCATTTTGTCCGACGACCGTCAATAGCCGGGTAACCGCCGAGATCCCGGAAATTATAAGCACCCTCCAGTTTTACCCGTCGTTCTGCTGCAACGATTTTCCGGCCGCCGTCAGGCTTTACGGCAAAATAATGCCGCACATTCGGATCAAGGCCTTTCAGCACAACGCTTGACTGGTTTGTTACGCTGATGGCCGGTTTTTTGAGATCAATGGTGTCAGGTGATTTGCCTGTATAAACGGAGACCTTTAGATTTTCAACCAGCGGTTTCCAATCAATCCTGAAATCGCCCTGTTCGGTTCGGTCTACCTTGATGTTTGATATAGTATCCATAAATCTCCCCGGAAAAGGTTAAGCCTCTTAGCCCGCTAACCCTAAAAATAATAGCACCAAAAGGCACGAAATGAAACCACTTCTATTGTGACGATTTGGGATACTGGAATCGGCAAATCTGAAAAATTCCTTTACGAACCTTAGGGGAGGTTGATAAATAAACAGGGTGCGTGTTTTAGGCAATACAAATTTTCAGAAAGGAGCTTACATTATGGCAAAGAGTTTTGATCTTAGCGGTAAAGTAGCGATAGTGACCGGAGGGGGAAAAGGGATCGGCCGGGCGATCGCCCTGGGTCTGGCAGAATCTGGCGCCAAATTGGTATTGTGTTCCCGCACTAAGGAGGATCTCGATCAGGCAGTAGTCGATATAAACAAAATGGGCGGGGAAGCTTTGGCGGCGGTGACCGACTTGATGGCGAGCGATCAGATCGATAATCTGGTGGAGACCGCCGTAAATAAATTTGGGCAGGTTGATATTCTGATTAATAACGCAGCCAGAAGCTTTATGGTGCCGCTCATGGATCTTAGAGAAGACGGTTGGGACAAAGTTTTCAACACCAACTGTAAGGCGGCCTTTCTGTTGAGCAGGGCGGTGGCCAAACTAATGGCTGAAAAGGGTGGTGGAAGGATTATTAACATCACAACTGTAGGCGCGGTTCGCGGTGGTGCCGGGATGGGGGTTTACCACGCCAGTAAGGCAGCGCTTACGATGTTGACCAAATGTATGGCGGTGGAGTGGGCACCGCTCAATATTAACGTGAATGCGGTTGGTCCGGGGTTGACCCGAACCGGGTTCAGCCAGCCGATTTGGAGCAATCCGGAACTTGAACAAATGGTTGCGGGGAGAATTCCCAAGGGCCGGCTGGCCGAGCCTGAAGATATCGTCGGTACCGTGCTTTTTCTGTGCTCCGAAGATTCAGGATTTATTACCGGCGAATCGATTTATGTGGATGGTGGGAGTCTCGCAAACTATTAGAACCTATCTCAAAAATGCGTCCAGGGGTCCAGCGCTGCGTTACGGGCCGGCTCAA
>CAMYNZ010000582.1 GCA_947259865.1 uncultured Desulfobacterales bacterium
TAACTGCAGAGAAACCCCTTCAAAATGGACAGGGACGCATCCTCTTTATCGATGACGAAGAGGTGATCGCTAATTTGGGTAAAAAGATGCTCATGAAATTGGGGTATGATGTTGAGGCTTTGACCAGCAGCCCGGAAGCGCTAGAATTGTTTCGAATGCAGCCGGATCATTTTGATCTGGTCATGACCGATATGACGATGCCTAAGATGACCGGCGAGAAATTGGCCAAAGAGATAATGACCATACGACCTGATATTCCGATTATACTCTGCACCGGCTACAGCGAACAGATCACCGAAAAAAAGGCCAAGGATTTGGGGATTAAAGAATTTGCCATGAAGCCGATAAGGATACATGAGATTGCCACCACTATCCGCAAAGCGCTGGGGCATTGATATCAATCCGAAAGTTCCCGTCAATTCAAATTTTTCCCGAAACCACCCGTTATTTTTTTCACGATGTCCTCAAGGAACTGCCCCCGACTCCTACCGCTCCTTTCAATAAAAAATTCAATACGAGTATAGATACTTATGGACTTTTAAATTAAACCTGTTTTAAAAAGGATGGATGCAGCTGGTGATCGGAAGTATCCGTAGATGAATCGAGAACAACTCGGGCCAAATGCCCGGATTATCTGTTTGACGACAATGATCGAGGAGGTGGTCCCATGCGTATCGCAGTTTATGGTACCGGCGGTGTAGGGGGGTATTTTGGGGGTCGTCTGGCCCAGGCCGGCGAGGATGTGGTATTTATTGCCCGGGGAGACCATTTGCAGGCGATGTTATCACACGGTCTGCGGGTTGATAGTATTAAGGGCGATTTTGTAATAAAACCGGTGCAGGCAACGGATGATCCGACCAAGGCCGGTGTAGTGGATGTGGTGCTGCTGGGTGTAAAGGCCTGGCAGATTCCGGAGGCCGCCCAGGCCATGAAACCGATGATCGGACCGGAAACGCTGGTCCTACCCTTGCAAAATGGGCTGGAAGCACCGACACAATTGGCAGAAGTTTTGGGCCCCCAGCATATTTTGGGCGGTTTATGCGGCCTTTCGGTATTCATAGCAGCGCCGGGTCATATTCGCCACACCGCTATTGACCCCTGGGTGAGATTCGGGGAAATGGATGATAGCCCCAGCGACCGCGTGAAGCTGCTGCAACAGGTGTTTGCACATGCAGGGTTCACCGCAGAGATACCGCCAAATATTCAAACCGCATTGTGGATGAAGTTTTTATTTATAACGTCTTTTACCGGTGTTGGCGCCGTAACACGGTCGCCGATAGGTATATGGCGCAGCTTACCGGACACGCGCCAAATGGCAGAAACCGCTCTTGAAGAGCTTGGAGCGGTCGCACAGGCCCGTGAAATTTCCCTACCGGACGATGCCCTGCAAACGGTTATGAAAACATTTGATAACCTGCCGCCGGATACCACAACATCCATACAGCGGGATATTATGGCGGGGCGGCCATCGGAACTGGACGCATTGATTGGCGTGGTGGTGCGCTATGGGAAGGAAAAGGATGTGGCCACGCCGCTGCACAACTTTTTTTACAACAGTTTGCGGCCAATGGAGCTCCGCGCACGGGGTCAACTGCCGGTCGTGTAGTCAAAAGCACATTATAAGCTATCTCAAAAATACATCTAACGCCCAATTACGGTGTTGCGAACCTCCTTAAAATGCTCACATACTAACGTGTATGCTGCGCTTTTTCGTCGGCCCGCGCCTTGTCCTTGAACGTAATCTTCATTTTTGAGATAGCTTCTAGTGTTTTAATCGATGCCAAACGCCCAGTTTGTAAGGCAAAAAATGAACCCTCTTCCACTGGATGGAAGGTTGACGTTTCAATTTCAATTAGATGTGATGACTGAAACTCTAATTTACATTTCGTAGTTCTGATTAAAATGAAATCTGACCGCTAACCAGATTTCAGTAAGATATCACAAGTTTCCCCATGGCTTGTATATTCTCAATAGATATGCAATTTCGATAATTCTGTGATATCAAAATGCTATCTGAAATTTCAAATCAACTCTATAGCCGGATGTATAATTTAAGGTGTGTTTCTAAATATCAATCTTCACGCAAGGATGACAAATGATTTAGTGAATTAGAAGCCTCATCTTTTAAAAGGATT